>NZ_JAFNOO010000002.1:0-290128 GCF_026536185.1 Gilliamella sp. B2838 | reverse complement strand
CGAATGTAAAATCCTCTATTACTGTTGTAGCGATAGTTAAAATGCAAATCTTTATAGGCTTTTACGCCACCGTGCATAAAGCCATTAGTAAAACAAAAACCAGGTTCGGTAGGTATGGTATATTCATCACGCACCGTAATTTGTTCAAACAGTTTATACATCTGCGCTAATTTTTTGGGTACATTATTTCCATAAAGCTTTGGGGAATCTTCTCTGTCTTGGTCATATCGATTTGCTAACCCATTACGAGCTTTTATTTCAATTGTTAAGGAGACGTCGTCTTGCCAGCGATAACCTTCTAATATTCTGGCGACATCTGGAATAGTAGTATCTTCCATTCTTTCAAAAATAATACCTTGCATTTTGTCTGGATTGGTTGTAGGTACAGGATAAATAGCTTTTAAAAAATTCCCGTCAATTGCATAAACCGGTTGGGTATTTTTTAGTTCTTGCTCACGGTAAACAAGCATTTGTTTAAATGGTGGCAAATAAATCTTTTCAGTTTTAATAACAATTTTATGATTATCGGTATAATCCAATTCCGTCACCATAGAAGGGATAAATTGTTTGGGCAGATCAAATAAGTAAACCCCCATGCATCGGGTAACGGTATTGTTTAACAGTTTATTAACTTGTTGCTGTTCGTGGGTTGTTAGGGTAACCATACGTATATCCTTAGTTAAATAGCGGTAAGTAACAAATAAAATAATGAGTAGAGCGATAATTAAGAGATAATGCTCATGCGTTAGGGGCAGTCTTTTTTTCATTTTGTTTATTTACCTCAAGTAAAATATCGACAATAGCACGCAAGGTAAATTCTTGCGTGATTGAATTTTTGTATGCGGGCTCATGCTCTATGGGCAAATGCATGCGTGCTTTAATGCTTTCAAGAGAGATTTCCCCAGAACGTTGAGGTACCGTGCCATCACCATTACCAATGGCGGGTTTGAGGGTATAGCTCTCGGCAATGTTACCTTTATAATCTTTATACATTACATGTGTGCGTCCAGCTTTTCGTTGGACTTCATCCCAATAGTTATTCTCTGTAGTTAGGGTTCGCGTTTCTAATATTTCACTTAAATCTAAACGATTTTTTGCTCCTAAAGGAATTTTTACAGGTTTTTTGGCTATTCACCATATGCCCTAAGTTAAGTTGAGTTTTGCCATATTCGGTAGAGAGTTTGATATGTTCTTGCCCTCGTTTATCATCCATTCTTAGCTTGTTGTTTGCTGGAGTACGAATCACATTTCGATGCTTGTTGGTCGTAGTGATGTGATCGGGATGCATACTATCGTGCATAGCATGAGCAATATAGGGTCTATCAGGATTACCATTCGTAAAGGCTATGGCTACTGCGGTTGAATCAATTAATGGGAAGTGAAAACCATAAGTTTCACCGGCATAAGGTTTAGCAAGCCGGACCCATAAGCTTTCGTGGCCTTTTTTCCAATTTTTTAAATCAAAATTGAATTTGACTCGATAGCGTCCTTGAGTATCAATATAGGCATAAGTATCGTTATCTGGACTGGTTACTTTGGCTGGTAACGTACCACTAACTTGTGGCCAGGGTAAGGGCGCAGGGCGATAAGGTTTAAGTTCATCATAGGCAATGGCAGTAAAATGGGTTTGATAAGGATAAGTTCTGTCCCCATAATTTTGTGTCGAGAGAATAATAATACCATTATGGATATCATTAATTGGACATTGAGGTATGATGATATGTTGACCGGGAGCAAGATTGTAGTCATTGCATTTGCCAGAAATAATAAGTTTGCCACTGATATACTGCTGATGGCGAATTTGTGCATACCATTGACCACTTTCAATGGTGCGTTCGTCTCCCCGTAATTTGTAATGCTCTTCATAATGATAGTCATCACCACGGGCGGTGATATCTTTAGGTTGGGTGTTGATTTGAGTATGAAGATCACTGTCAGCAGTTAGATAGTTATAGTCGTTAACAATGACATTTTGGGGCTTGGTGTGACTGGTGAATTGTAAATCCCAGACACTGTTTTGATGATCATCATGCATTCCACTTGGTGTTTTGAGTGAAATGGTGCCACCGTCTGCAAATCCTTGTTGATCATCACTTATTACCATCACATCGCAATGATGCTCAGGATGCGTTTCAAAACGGAACCAGATCCCAACATCTGCAAGTAATCGTTGTATAAAAGTGAGATCACTTTCTTGCCATTGAGTAATAAACTCTCTTTCTGGATAAGTTTCTTTAAGTTCAAATCGGTAATCAATACCAATAAAATTATGATTACGTAGGACTTCTTCTACCACAGCAACAACACTTTGATTTTGATAAATTGCGCAGTGATAGCTATTTGCCAGCAATGCTAAGCGTGGTTCAAGTGTCACCTGATAGCGAGCTTCATCTTTACTAATAGATAACAAGCTGAATTGAGTAATAATGCCATAAAACGTTTTCGGCTTTTGATCTAAGTTATAAGAAGCTAGACGCGTTAAGACATTGGCTAAGTTGTGAGGCTGAAAGGTTAAAGAAGCATGTTGGCTAAGTACTGAATCAATCTCAATATGCTTATTTGAACAAGTGAAGATAATGTTGTAATGCCAGGGTATATTTAACGCTTCATTGCCTTTAATGGATTCAATTGAAAGAGAAAATAACTCGTTTCTTAAACCATCTATGGAAAGGGAATAGTTATTAAGAGCTAAATTATTTATCAATGATGAAATACCGTTAACAATCGATTCCATAGAATTCCTAATAATGTTAATCAATATACACAAAATAAAATACGTCTATTTTTTAGATAATGCAATCTTTATTTATTTACTGAAATCAATAAGATTATTAAATAACTTTATATTTTTATTATCATTTTACAAAAGTGCTTTTTTATTGAAAGTTAGAGACAAAAGACAGAAGAAAAAGTTATTAAAATAAATTTCGCTGATAGTGAAATTGAATCACCATATTAACCTTTTAAATGTTCAACTATGCATTAATTTATAAATAAATTATTTAACGTGATTTTGATTAGTTGAAATCAAAATTGAAACATCATAAATGTTTGTTGTAAAGATCGAGGACATTTATATAAAATTATGAAGCGAATAACTGAGTGTTCTGCTATTATATTTACCTAACTTTAAATCGACAAATCACACGATATGAAAATTCTCTTTGGTGTTCAAGGAACAGGAAATGGCCACGTCAGTCGTTGTAGAACATTAGCCAATGCACTTAAAAAAGCAGGGGCTGATGTTGATTATATTTTCAGTGGACGTGATCCTAAAGACTATTTTGATATGCAAGTTTTTGGTAATTATAAAACCTATCGCGGTGTTTCGTTTGCGACGTTAAATGGTAAGATTAATTTTCGCAAAACCGTACAACGGATTCGCGCTTTTCGTTTAATTAAAGATGTGCGTGAACTCGATTTATCGACATATGATTGTGTTATCAGTGATTTTGAGCCAGTTAGTGCTTGGGCTGCGCATTATCAACATCGTGATTGTTTAGGGATTAGTAATCAGGCGGTGTGTCAATATCTTAAACCTAAAGAATATGGATTGATAGCCAATGTGATTATGAAGTATTATGCACCAGTGACTAAACCCATTGGGTTACATTGGTTTCATTTTGGACACAAATTGATACCGCCAATGATTGATTCATTTGAGGTTGCCTCAAGTGAAAATGGCAATATCGTTGTTTACTTACCATTTGAAGCATTAGATGAAATTACTGTGTTATTGCAGCAGTTTCCAAATTATCAATTTATCTGTTTCCATCCGGATATTAAACACGTTGAACAGCACGGTAATATTCTTTTTCAACCACTCGGTCGAGATAGTTTTACGCACGCTTTAGTCAGTTGTTCCGGAATCATTGCAAATACTGGCTTTGCTTTAATTTCAGAAGCGTTAGTTTTGGGTAAAAAGATTTTAACTAAACCGGTATCGGGGCAATTTGAACAGATCTATAATGCTCAATGTTTACAAGCGTTAGATATGGCAACAGTGATGGAAAGTTTGAATAATATCAAACTTAAATATTGGCTTAGTTTGCCTTCTCCTAAACCAATCATCTATCCAGATGTCGCAACTGAACTTGCTAATTGGATCGTTTCAGGGCAAAAAGAGCCATTACTTTCGTTAAGTGAACGGCTTTGGAGTCAAACGATATTTCCTGAAAATGTCAATCAGAAGATAAAATCCTTAGGATATGTGTAAGTAAAGGTATAAAAATGATTTTAAGCATTATTGTTGCTATGGCGAAAGATCGTGTCATTGGTCTTAACAATCAAATGCCGTGGCATTTACCGGCAGATTTGGCTTGGTTTAAGAAAAACACACTACATAAACCGGTTATTATGGGACGCAAGACTTATGAGTCTATTGGTTGTCCTTTACCCAATAGACATAATATTATTATCAGTCGACAAGCTCAGTTAGAACATAATTCTGATAATGTAAGTTGGGTAAAATCAATTGACGAAGCATTATCTATAGCTAAAGATCAGCTTGCCGATGAAGTCTTTATTATTGGTGGCGGTAATATTTATCAGCAAGTTTTACCTTTTATCGATCGGTTATATTTAACACATATTGATGCCTATTTAAAGGGTGATACCTATTTCCCCGATTATTTGGTTCGGCAATGGCAACAAGTTTATTGCCAAAATTGCTTTGCTGATGAAAAAAATCCTCATCATTATCAATTTGAGATTTTAGAAAAAGTTTAACTATCGCTAAATTGCCACAGCATTAATTGATGTGGCAATTAAATCAAGGGTTATCCTTGAAAGCGTTTTGCTTCAACAACATCGGGTAATTGCTTAATTTTATTTAGTACACGATTAAGTGAGTCGTGATCGAAAATTTGTAAATCCATGTCAATTGTCGCTAATTGCTGTTTAGTATCACTGCGACTTGATACACCTAATACGTTGACTTTTTCGTTAGCAACAATAGTGGTAATATCGCGTAATAAGCCACTTCTATCATTAGCTATAATTCTAACAATCATGGTATAGCTTGATTGGGTGTTTTCACTCCACGCTGCACTTGTTATGCGTTCCGGAGCATGATTTTTTAACTCTTGCAATTGTTCACAATCAGCTCGATGTATTGAAATGCCTCGACCTTGGGTGACAAAACCAACAATAGGATCACCTGGAATAGGGCGACAACAGTTAGCAATGGTATACATTAAGTTACCTACGCCTTCAATGATGATTTCACCACTTTTTGTTGTATTTTTGGTTTGAGCGGTCGATTTTTGCGAAATTTGCTTTAATACCGCTTCGTCTTCTTCTTCCGCTGTTGGCTTATTAAATTGCGCGTTAATAAAGTTAACTAGTTGGTTAATTCTGATGTCACCACTGCCAATACCCGCTAAAACTTCATCAAATGAATGGGCGTTATATTTTGCGATAAGAATTTTTTCAACGCTTTTGATACTAATATTCAGCGGTTCTAATTCGTTTTCGAGTATCTGTTGACCAGCCGCAATATTCTTATCACGATCTTGTTTTTTGAACCAAGCTTGAATTTTGGCACGTGCACGGCTACTATTGACAAAACCTGTATTAGGATTTAACCAATCACGACTTGGATTAGGTTGTTTTTGCGTAATGACTTCAACTTGATCGCCAATTTTTAACATATAAGTAAAGGGGACAATGCGCCCATTTACTTTGGCACCAATACATCTGTGGCCGACATCGCTATGAATATGATAAGCAAAATCAAGTGGTGTTGAACCCGCTGGCAAATCAACCACATCACCTTTAGGTGTAAATACATAAACCCTATCATCAAAAATTTGGCTTCTTACTGCTTCTTGGATTTCACCACTTTCTGACATCTCTTTTTGCCAAGTTAATAGTTGTCGTAACCAAGAGATGCGCTGATCATAAGCCGTCATCTTGTCAGTAGTGCCTTCTTTATACTTCCAATGTGCAGCAATACCGAGTTCAGCATCGTTATGCATTTGTTCGGTACGAATCTGAATTTCGATAGTTTTGTCTTGTGGGCCATAAACAACCGTATGAATAGATTGATAGCCATTGGGTTTGGGATTGGCTACGTAATCGTCAAATTCTTTAGCAATGTGTTTGTAATGACTATGTACAATACCCAGTGCGTTATAACAATCTTCAACGCGATCGCAAATAATTCGTACCGCTCGAATATCATACAGCTCTTCAAACTGTAAATGCTTACGCTCCATTTTTCGCCAAATGCTATAAATATGTTTTGGACGACCATAAACTTCGGCATGAATATGATCTTGATTCATTAAATCCTGTAAAGTTTTAACAAATTTATTGATATATAATTCTCGGTCTAATCGCTTTTCTTGTAGTTTGATTGCGATCATGCGGTATTGGTCAGGATATAAATACCGGAAGCAAAAATCCTCTAATTCCCATTTTAATTGCCCAATACCTAATCGGTTGGCCAGTGGGGCATAAATATTAAAGCACTCTTTAGCGGCAAGGACTTGCTCTTCTTTAGGGGCATTCATTAAATTGCGTAAGTAAGTGATACGCTCAGCGATTTTGATTACAACGCTACGAAAATCATTTACCATCGCCAGTAACATACGCCTGATACTATCGATTTGTTCTGTTGTCGCATTACCGTTACGAATTGCACGTAGTTGTCGCAAGTCTTTCATTCGGATGATGCTTGAAATAATATGGGTAATTTCGCGGTCAAAATCTTCTGGAATATCTTCACGACGGATAATCTTAGATTCTAAGAAAGGTAGCAATAACGCAGCACTTAAACTGTTAACATCCATACTTAAGGTTGATAAAATTTCAACCATTTCAATGGCACTTTTGAAACAATACAGCTGCTCAGGTGCGCCTGCACTATTTTCAAAACAGAAATCCCAGACATCTTTAAATTTTTCATAAGATTGCGGGTTAGTTAGTAACAGTTCTTGTTTGGCCCATTGTTCGACATCAAACTGAGCAAGAGAATAGTGTTCTTCGCTCTGTTGGTGGGCTCCTCTAATAGATACCATAATTATGATCCTACTTCGTTAACAGCAACATTGATTCAATGTGCTTGGTTTGTGGAAACATATCTAAAATTGCGACTTGAGCAATCTTGTATCCTTTAGCAATAAATTGTTTACAATCTCTGGCTAATGTAGCCGGATTGCACGAAATATAAACGATCTTTTTAGGTGATATTTTTACAATTTGGGCGGTAGTATTAAAAGCACCTGCTCTAGCGGGATCCAATAGAACTTTCTCAAATTGTAAATGATTCCATGTTGAAAATTGCTGCTCATCCTCTAAATTACTGGTTAAAAATTGGGTATCTGCACGTATTTCACTGCGATTTAATTTGGCATTGAATTGTGCTTTTTCAACCAGTGCTTTAACACCTTCGATGCCTGTGACCGATTTACTTAATGTTGCCATCGGCAATGAAAAATTACCCATTCCACAAAATAGATCTAAAACGTTGTCCGTCGGCTCTAATGTTAGCCACTCAAGTGCTTGGTTAATCATCTTTTGATTAATTTTACTGTTTACTTGAATAAAATCTAGAGGGCTAAAGGTTAATTTTAACTTATTGATTTGATAATAATGCTGGTTATCACCGGTAATATGAACAAGTTTATCGCCATGCAAATAGAGTGAAATGTTATGTTCTTGAGCAAATTGTCGTAATAATTTGGTATCTTGCTCATCCATCGGGCTAATATGTCTTAATACAACAATTACCCCACTATCTACCGAGATTAATTCAATATGACCTAGTGATTTTTTTTGTTTAATATTAGTTAAGCAGTGTTGTAATGGAATCAGTAAGTTATTTAACTTATCAACTAAAACAGGACAATGTTTAATATTAATTATTTGATTTGATTCTGCTTGTCTAAAACCAACAAAAAGTACACCTTTGATCAGGTTGATAGATAATCTGGCTCTTCTGCGATAAGCGTAAGGTTGATCGGCAATAATAATAGGGGCATCGTTAAGCACATTATCTAATGTTGCGCCACTCTCTTTTTTTAACAAATTAATTAATGCTTGATATTTAGCTTGTTGTTGCACGCGTGGTGATATGTGCTGTAAGTCACAGCCACCACATTTTTGATAATATTGGCATGGCGGTTTAAGGCGATCTTGGCTTTGGTTATGATATTTAATGACGGTTGCTTTGGCATAATTTTTTTTATCTTCCGTAAGTTGAATATCAACTGTTTCATTAGGTAGCGCAGATTTAACGAAAATTGTTTTGCCATTATGATTGGCTACCCCTTGACCGAAGGCATCTAACGTTGAGACTGTTACAGTCAATTTTTGCGGAATAAATTTCTTTTTAGGTGGAGTATAAAAATTAACCATATTAACTTACTTAAATTATGTCAAGCGCTTTAAAAGTTCCGTTTTAACGTGTAAAGGCACTAAGTTTGAAATATCACCACCATGAAAAGCAACATCTTTTACGATAGTTGATGAAATAAATCCCATTGCGATAGATGGCATTAAAAATATCGTATCTAAATCGGGTTTTAGTGCGCGGTTCATTTCGGCCAGTTGCCTTTCGTATTCAAAGTCATGCGTGGTTCTTACACCACGGACAACCACGGTCGCATTATGTTTTTGGGCAAAATCTGCCATTAAATTATCAAAGCCAATGACTTCAACATTAAGTAAATGCTCAATGGCGCTAGACGCTAAATTGACGCGTTCATCTAGTGTAAAAAGCGTTTTTTTATTAGGATTTTGTGCAACAGCAATAATTAAACGTGGAAATAATTGCGACGCTCGGGTAATAAGATCAATATGACCATTGGTGATCGGATCAAAAGTACCAGGAAAAATAGCGGTTAAAGTTTTACTTTTCATGTTCAGGTTATCCATTAGGACATATTAAAAATATCATACCTAATTTTATGCCAGATTGTTAGTTTAAGCTGGTAAAAACTTACTGTTTTTATTTTGGTGTATATGGTGCACCTTAATTTCTTATATTTAATGGTATACCAAAATTGGTGAAAAGAGTAAAGTTGCTTTTTCTTTAATTGGAGGGTTATGGGTAAAAATTAAGTATTACTGTCATGTACTTTAATCAAATAAGTCGTTTTTACGTTGTGATAAATTGATAGGTTATATGGTGATGATACACTTCATTGGGTTGCAAATAACAGCTTGGTTGTGGCCATTGTGGGTGATGCGGGCTATCGGGTAAAAATTGTGCTTCTAATGCAATACCCGCAAAGTTGCTATATACATCATTATGACGATTAGGCGTATTTTGTAGAAAATTGCCAGTGTAGACTTGTAATGCTGGTTTAGTGGTTTTGATATTCATTAAAACTTTTTTATCTGATGATATCAGCTGTGCAGCAATAGCTTTGCTTTTATCTAGTAAATAAGCATGATCATAACCGCCTGTCACTTGCCGTTCGGGACTTTCGAGCAGTCTATCAGACAATTGTTTTGCTTGCCGTAAATCCATGTCATATTGACCAACATCAGCTAAGTTATGATAAGGAATCCCCGCGCTATTAACCGGTAAATAGAAATTTGCATTAACTTTTAATGTATGTGCAAGGACACTGTTACTCAAATCACCATCAAGATTAAAATAAGCATGATTAGTTAAGTTTACTGGTGTTGTTTTGTTAGTTGTTGCCTGAAAATCGATAATGACTTCATTTTCATTAGTTAAATAATAGGTCACAATCACTTTCAGCTCACCGGGAAAGCCTTGATCACCATCAGCCGATATCAAGTTAAATATTACTTTTTGAGCTGATTGATATTCAATGTTCCAAATTTTTTTATCAAACCCACATTGTCCACCATGAAGTAGGTTTACCCCTTGGTTGGCGGTGAGTAAATAGTGTTGACCATTGACATCGATAGTTGCATTAGCAATGCGATTTGCATAACGTCCAATAGTCGCACCAAGATAAGCATCTTGGTGTTGATATTGGTTTAGTGATTGACAGCCCAGCAGTATTTCGCGATGCTTGCTTGCTACAGGTATTAAGCATGATAACCAAGTTGCCCCCCAATTAGAGACCTTAATGGTCATTCCTTGTTGGTTTGTTAATGTAATAATTTGTTTTATTGGCATAAAACGTGGGCTCCTTCACTAGGTTCACAAACATAAATTGTTTCTTTAATACCAAACTTTTTAGAATAATTGTCATTAACGATTGTTTTAACACTGTTTACTTTATCTTTTGCCACCAGTGCGACCACACAGCCGCCAAAGCCACCGCCAGTCATGCGAACGCCACCTTGTTCGCCAATTACATCATGAATAATTTCGACAAGATAATCGATAGCAGGAACCGTAATTTCAAAATCATCACGCATTGAATGATGACTTGCTGCCATTAATGTAGATAATAATTTATAATCTTTGGTTTCGAGTGCTTTTGACGCTTGAACAGTGCGTTCATTTTCGGTAATGACATGGCGTGCACGTTTAAATACTGTTGGATCTAAGGTGGTTTTAATTTTTTCAAGATCAGCTAACGATGCATCACGTAATGCCTTAACACCTAGTGCTTTTGCAGCCGCTTCGCATTGTTTACGACGAGTATTATATTCACTATCAACTAATCCCCGTTTAATATTAGAATTAATAATGACAACAGCAAAATCGTTGGGCATTTTGACCGCTTTAGTTGTCAGTGAACGACAATCAATTAATAGTGCATGTTGAGCTTGTCCTAGTGCCGAAATTAATTGATCCATAATGCCGCAATTACAACCGACAAATTGGTTTTCAGCTTCTTGACCAATTAAGGCTAATTTTGTGCCATCAAAAGGTAACTGATAAAGGACTTGTAACATTTTACCGACGGCAACCTCAAGTGATGCTGACGAGCTTAAACCTGCACCTTGGGGGACATTGCCACTAATAACAAAATCGACGCCATGGATAGCATTTGTATAGTTTTTAAGATGTTTTATTACACCTCGCACATAGTTAGCCCATTGGTAATCAGGATGTTTTTCAATGGACGAATCAAGAGAAAATTGGTCTTGTTGATTATCATAATCGACAGCAATAACACGTATAATATTATCTGAACGTTTGTGACAACTTATCACTGTTTGATAATTAATTGCGCAGGGTAGAACAAAACCATCATTGTAATCGGTGTGTTCACCAATTAAGTTTACGCGCCCTGGCGCTTGTATAAAGGTATCGGGTTGATAACCGAATTGGCTTTCAAATACTTGTGTAGTGCTATCAATTAATGCTTTCATTTACTTATCCTTTTGCTCTTTATAATGTACATCACTTACGTTGCGCAGTTTTTCGGCAGCTTGTTCGGGGGTTAAATCTCGTTGCACTTCGGCAAACATTTCGTAACCAACCATGAATTTTTTTACCGTCGCTGAACGCAACAAAGGTGGATAAAAATGTGCATGTAGTTGCCAATAATCATTGTTATCCCCCACAAATGGTGCGCCGTGCCAACCCATTGAATAAGGAAAAGAACAATGAAATAAATTATCGTAGCGACTTGTTAGTTTTTTGAGCGCAATAGCTAAATCTATTTGCTGGTCATTATTTAACTGAGTTAATTGCGCAATATGCGTTTTGGGTAATAATAGTGTTTCAAATGGCCACACGGCCCAAAAAGGGACAACGGCAAGCCAATGTTCTGTTTCTACCACAATTCGTTCACCCAACGTTAACTCTTTTTGCACATAATCGACTAATAAATTTTGGTGATATTTTTCAAAATAATGGCGCATATTTAGGTCTTCACGCGCAACTTCATTGGGGATAAAGCTATTGGCCCAAATTTGTCCATGTGGATGTGGGTTAGAGCAACCCATTGCCGCACCCTTGTTTTCAAATATTTGTACCCAAGGATAATGTTGGCTCAGTTCTTGTAATTGACTTATCCAAGTTTTAATCACGCCTTCAATAGCGGGTAAATTGAGTTCGGGAAGTGTTTTACTGTGATCGGGCGAAAAACAGATAACGCGGCTAGTACCTTTAGCACTTTTGATCTGGAATAACGGATCTTGGCTTTGCGGTGATTCTGGCGTATCTACCATTAATGCGGCAAAATCATTAGTAAAAACATAGGTTCCAGTATAGTTAGGATTAATATCACCCGTCACTCGCTTATTCCCAGGGCATAAAAAGCAGTTTGGATCGTAACAGGGTTTTTGTTCTTGATTTAATGTTTCTTGCTGGCCTTGCCAAGGTCGTTTGGCTCGATGTGGCGAGACAAGTACCCATTGATTAGTCAATGGGTTATAACGACGATGAGGGTGATCAACAGGATTAAAAATAGCCATTTTTGCCTCTTTTATCTTTCTTCTTATGATTGATGCTATATGGTTTAATCTGGATAGCCTTGTGGATTATGTGATTGCCAATTCCACGAGTCTTTTACCATATCATCAAGTGTTAATTTGGTTTTCCAACCTAAAATTTGTTCTGCTTTTTTTGCGTCAGCCCAAAATGCGGGTAAATCACCTGCACGTTTAGGAGCAAAGTGCCAATTGAGTGGTTTACCAGAGGCTTTTTCAAAAGCTTTAATAACTTCTAAGACACTATAGCCAATACCTGAACCTAAATTATAAATATGTATACCTGCTTTATGTTGGTCAGCTTTAAGTGCAGCGATATGTCCATCAGCTAAATCGACTACGTGAATAAAGTCACGAACACAAGTGCCATCTTTTGTCGGGTAATTATTACCAAAAACAGCAAGTGACTCACGTTTTCCTACAGCAACTTGGGTGATATAAGGCATTAGGTTATTGGGAATACCGAGTGGATCTTCACCCATTAATCCGCTTGGATGTGCGCCAACAGGATTAAAGTAACGTAATAAAGTTAATGACCAGTCTGGTTCAGCAACAGCTAAATCCATCATACATTGTTCAACCATTAATTTACTTTTTCCATACGGGCTACTTGGTAAACCTTGTGGTAATGTCTCGACATAGGGAACTGGTGCGAGTTCACCGTATACGGTTGCTGACGAACTAAATATTAACTGTTTTACACCCGCAGCTCGCATTGCTTTCATTAACACAATACTGCCATAGACATTGTTTTCATAATATTCAAGCGGTTTGTATACCGATTCCCCCACGGCTTTTAGTCCAGCAAAATGGATAACTGCTTGAATATCATGCTCAGCAAATATTTTTTCTAATAATTGTTGGTCACAGATATCACCATGATAAAAACTGACACTATGCCCAGTAATTTGTTTAATTCTATCTAATACCGAAGCTTTGCTGTTGAATAGGTTATCAATGACAATCGGTGTGTATCCTGATTGAATTAATTGTACACATGTATGACTTCCAATATACCCGCAACCACCTGTTACTAATATTTTCATGTTAAAACCTTAATCTAATGTTATATTTTTGTTGAGTTCTTGTTGATCTTTATTTTGTTCACTGTTTAGTCTTTTAAAGATATCCCAAGGACCGCGTCCAGATAAAGTGAATGACGAAATCAATGTAAAACTTAATGCGATTGCGCCAAGGACTAAATACGTGCCTTCGTAGCCAATTTTAACATACATTAGACCAGCAAAGGTGGACATAAACATAATAGAGAGTTGTTTTGCAAAACAAAATGCAATTAAATAAACCGTTGCTGATAATCGAATAGGAAAGTGTTTAGTAATATATTTAAATGCACCAACCAATAATAATGGCGCTTCGAACATATGTAATGTTTTTAAAATAACAACTTCAATTGCGTTAGTTGCAAATGCTGAACCGGTTATACGAATCGACATAATCGCTCCAGCTATTAATAAAGTATTTTTGCTACCGATCTTCATGACAATAATTGGTGCAAAAAACATAACAGTCGCATTTAAAAATTCCCCAAGCGTTGTGACATAACCAAACGCTTCACGGCCCACTTGTTCGCTTTTGAAAAATGAAGTGAAAAAGTTAGCAAATTGCTGATCAAACACATCATAAGTACAGGCAACACCGATAATATAAAGCATAAAATACCATGTTTTACTCATGCTAAGTAAGTTAAACGCAAGTTTTAAATTGAACGGTTCTGGTTTATTAAGTCCCATTTGTTCAACAACATCGGTTGTTGTTGTTTTGGCTGGATCGGCTATTTTAACTAAAAACAATAAGATAATTGCAAAACCTGAACATAACCAGAAAACGGCATTGATATCTTTTGAAATCATAATACCAACAAATGAAGCACAAATTGCCCAACCAAAACAACCAAACATACGGCATCGACCAAACTCAAATCCACTTCGTCGACTGATTTTTTCAACCAAGGCTTCTATTGATGGTGAACCGCAATTAAATGCCACACTCAGATAAAGTCCCCCAACTATAGCACCTAAAGTAACGTTAAATTGAAGTAGTGGTCCCAATACAAAAATAAAAAAGGGGCCAAATAGAACTAATAGTAATGTGATAATCCACAATAGATGTTTTTTTAATCCGAGTTTATCCGAGATTAACCCAAAGAAAGGTTGAAAAAGAAGCGCAAATAATGAAATAAATGAGAACACATATCCTGTTTCGGCTTGATCTAACCCATTCATTTTTAACCACACAGGAAAAAATGGCGAATAGGCCCCCATAATGAAAAAATAAAGGAAAAAGTAAAGCGTAAATACCCAGTAATTTTTATTATAAAGGGATGAGGTTATTTTTTGATTCATAATCAACTTCCTTTGCTAATCTTTCAATGAACACGTTATTTGCATATCGTTTACATTAAAAGTAAGTACAAAAAGCCATCTGTTTTTAAGGATAATATCATCTTACTTTTTCAAAAAAAGTGATCTAGATAACATTTTGTGAAATCGATTACATTATTTTATAAATTAGTTTTATTGCATCATTAAGTTTTTTTGAATGTTGTATTAATGCTAAATCTGAGTTTATACATGCTGTTATTTATAGAAAAATAGTGGCTATTTTCATTAAACTGAATTTTTTCAACTATAATAAAATTAGTTATGACTTAAAATTGTGCTTTTATGATATCGGTTACATTTTTAAAACAGGTTAATTAAGGTAAAGATCTTTATCAAGTCAAAAATTGAGTGATTTTAAGAAATATGAACCGTAACTAAATCAAAAATAGATTATTTGTTGTTAGTTTTTAGGTATGCCATTTTAGACGATTGATAAAAAATTTTTGATGGAAATTATAAATAATCCGTTGAGTTAGCTAACATAATATGTAATTTTTAATTAGTTATGTTTGTGTATGTATTTTACTGTGTGATTTTATAAAGTTTATCAATAGAGCAATTAACATAACTATAAACGTTAAAGTTAGCTATGGCTTGATAAAACTATTCCGCCAATTTTGTTGGCGGAATGGGCATTAAGGTTATTTATACTTTTTAGCATTAAACATGGATACGTTTTTCAAAATCGCTCCAATCATAAAAACCATCAGAGTTGAGTGATGCATTTTTGAGTTTTAGCTGAAAATGTTCAGGTGGATTATTGATATCGAGCGCTTGTCCTGTATAAAGTTGTTCAAAACTTTGATAAACATATTCAGCTTTAAAATAATGCTTGCCTGTTAGCGAGTGTTTGAAGCGTTGAAAAATTACTTTACCGCCAATAGGGGTGGTTTCATATTGATGAGGTAGTTGATAATCTTCAAAATCTAAAGCGCCTAATAGTGATGCGATTGTACTATCATGGCCGACTAATAAATTGACCGTATATTGTTGCTGCATAAGATCATCAATCATATTGATCAATTTGGCTGCTGCGCGTGTAGCGAGTGTTTTGGTGTGGCAAATTAAGTTAATGTACTGATTACGAATCTGCACAATTTGTTGCCACTGCTCTAAGCTATCAATTTTACCCCATGCAATTTGATTTTTAGGGAACGCTGAATAATATTGCAATAAAAAAGAATCAACGACACTAATGCCAACAGCTAAGGCACCCAATAACGCTGGCTCTTCATTCTTTTTAAAATAGAGTTCTAATGGGATATCGGCTAATTCACACTGATATTGTTTGTATAGCTCAGATTGTTTGTAATCGAGTATATCAGACAAAATTTGATAAGCCGGCGCTAAGTTTTTAAAAATTGATTGAGCCTTATCTGCTTGCTCGATATCACGTAAAACGGCTTGCTTAAATTGTGCTGAATCTTCTTCTAAACTTGGATCGAAAATTGGATCCATTCTTTCAATAGGGTATTTATGATTGATAGTTATATCACAACCAGCGTAGGCGCCGGCTACAATGAACTGTGCTGTCGCAACGGTTCTTTGTAAGCTATTGGCATAGACAAACAAGTCATGACTATTATTGGTTATTTTGATGTTGTGTTTTTCTAACCATTGTGACAGGTAGTGACCAAAATAGACTTCTAATGCTCCTCCTCTGGTTGTTAGATAACCATAAGGATGGTCCCATTTGGGCCATTGATAGGGGGTAGCTTGATCAATAAATTCTAGGGTATTTTGTAAAGCTGTACGAATACCATGACGACTTAGTATAACAACTTTCTCCAATTGGTAATGCGAGTTACTCATTTTGTGATCCAACCTTGCTTGTGTAGATAATCTAAAATAAAACTTCGTTGCCCATTTATAATCGTTTCGGCAATTTTATCACTCCAACCACCTGTTTTTTGATGGGTACTACGGTGATTGTAATAATCATTCATTTGTGTATCGTATTGTGCCAATAGAGTTTTATCTATTGATTGATATTGATTTTCAAAAAATACCAAAGGCTTAGGAAGTCTTGGCTTTATTTCAGGGTGCTGGTCTGGATAGCCAATGCATAACCCAAAAAGAGGCAAAACATATTTAGGGATGGCTAATAATTCTGTAACGTTATCAATATTATTACGTAAGCCACCAATATAAACTATGCCTAAGCCTAAAGATTCAGCTGCAATCACTGCATTTTGTGCCATGATCGCAGTTTCAATGCAGCCAACTAAAAGTTGTTCTGCTCTTTCAAGGGGGATTGTTGGATCAATTTGAAAGTGTCGATTGAAATCAGCGCAAAATACCCAAAATTCGGGTGCTTGTTTAACATAGCACTGATCGCCTGTGTAGTGAGCAAGTTTTTCACGTTTGTCACTATCAGTAATACGAATTATCGTAGCGCATTGTAAAAAATTAGAACTTGAAGCCGATTGTGCAGCTGTAACAATTGTATCAATTTGCGCTTGAGTTAAGGGGGTGGATTTATAAGCACGAATTGAACGGTGCTGACAAATTAAATCAATTGTTTGGTTTTGCATAATGGCTCCTTTATATAACTATTTTTTTATGAATTGTAAGTCCCAAACCCCGTGCCCTAAATTTTGACCTCTTTTTTCAAACTTAGTAATTGGCCTATCTTCTGGTCTGGGAATATAATCACCCGTTGATGATAAATTCTTAAAACCTTCTGCTTGAGTTAATACTTCAAGCATATGTTCGGCATAATGTTGCCAATCGGTAGCAAGATGTAACATACCGCCAACCTTTAATTTTCTTTGTATTAATTGCACAAATTCAGGTTGAATAATTCTACGTTTATTATGTCTTGCTTTATGCCAAGGGTCGGGAAAATAAATTTGCACCTTATCAAGCGAGTGATCTGCTATCATATTATTCAAGACTTCAACGGCATCATGACACATGACTTTTAGGTTAGATAATTGGTTTTCTTCAATCGCCATCAAACAAGCACCCACTCCAGGTTTGTGCACTTCAATCCCCAGAAAATCTTTAGTCGGCGCATTTTTGGCCATTTCAACCAATGATGCCCCCATACCAAAACCAATTTCTAACACAAAGGGTTTGTTATTATTTGAACCTATAGTAACGTTTGGATTATAGTCAATACCAAATACAGGCCATAAATTCTCTAATGCTTGTTGCTGGCCTTTAGTTAAACGACCTTGTCGTAATACAAAACTTCGAATAGTTCGTTTTGATTTAATATTTTCATTGTTATTTATCATGGATTGTTCATTCATCACGTTGTCTATTTTTGTGTTGCGGTTTGCCAAATTTGTTTACTCATTAAGGTTTATAATTAGAAAGTAGTTTAACTGATTTTTGATTCACTTCAAGAAAACATATTATTGATATGTTTTTCTATTTATTATTGTGATACATATAAAAATTTTTGAATAAATTTTTATAATGTGGTTGAGCATACTCTGTAAATGATTATATAATTATTACCCCGATTTAACCGATTACGTATAAGTAATCATTATAACATGCTTGAGGATTTCTCGTGCCTGATATGAAGCTTTTTGCTGGTAATGCTACACCGGAGCTGGCAAAACGTATAGCTAATCGTCTTTATACTTCTCTTGGTGATATTGTTGTTAGTCGTTTTAGCGATGGAGAAGTAAATGTACAAATTAACGAAAACGTCCGTGGTGAAGATGTTTTTATTATTCAATCAACTTGTGCGCCTACCAATGATAACCTAATGGAATTATTAGTCATGATCGATGCAATGCGTCGTGCATCTGCTGGTCGTATCACGGCGGTTATTCCTTATTTTGGTTATGCAAGGCAAGATCGTCGTGTACGTTCAGCGCGAGTGCCTATTACAGCTAAAGTTGTTGCTGACTTTTTATCAACAGTTGGTGTTGATAGGGTATTAACCGTTGATCTTCATGCAGAGCAAATTCAAGGTTTTTTTGATGTACCTGTAGATAACGTATTTGGTAGCCCGGTTATTTTAGAAGATATGTTACAACGCGAGTTTGAACGTCCGATTGTCGTATCGCCTGATATTGGTGGTGTGGTACGTGCTCGTGCGATTGCAAAACTTTTAAATGATACTGATATGGCTATTATCGACAAGCGTCGTCAACGTGCTAATGAAGCGGAAGTGATGAATATCATCGGTGATGTTGCTGATAGAGATTGTATTTTAGTTGATGATATGATTGATACAGCCGGTACACTTTGTAAAGCGGCGGATGCATTAAAAGCGCGTGGTGCTAAAAGCGTTTATGCTTATGCAACGCATCCAATCTTTTCAGGTAAAGCCGTCACCAATATTAAAAATTCTGCCATTGATGAAATAGTTGTTTGTGACACCATTCCGTTAACTGCTGAAGTAAAAGCATTAAAAAATGTACGTCAATTAACACTATCTGGAATGCTTGCTGAAGCTATTCGTCGTATTAGTAACGAAGAGTCAATTTCAGCGATGTTCCATCAATAATTTATTTTATTATTGAACGACAAGCCCCTTTATATTGGGGCTTTTTTCTAAAAAAAATCAGTAAATAATCCCAATATTATGACAACGATAAAACTTATTGTAGGACTTGCCAATCCTGGAAATGAATATGCCGCAACTCGCCATAATGCAGGTGCATGGTTTGTTGATCTTTTAGCTGAACGATATCATCAATCTTTAAAAAATGAAGCTAAATTTTTTGGCTATACAGCTAGAATAAACATTGGTGGTCATGACGTGAGATTATTAGTCCCTACTACATTTATGAATTTAAGTGGTAAAGCGGTACAGGCACTAGCAACTTTTTATCAAATTAAACCAGAAGAAATTTTAGTCGCTCATGATGAACTGGATCTTAACCCAGGTATTGCTAAATTTAAATTTGGTGGTAGTCATGGCGGTCATAATGGTTTAAAAGATATTGCCAGCAAATTAGGTAATAATTTAAATTTTTATCGTCTCAGAATTGGTATTGGTCATCCGGGTGACAAAAATAAAGTTGTTGGTTATGTGTTAAATAAACCCTCTAAACCCGAACAAGAACTTATTGATAAGGCGATAGAAGAATCGGTACGATCGGTTGAGATTTTATTATCAGATGGTATTGAAAGTGCAATGAACCACTTACATGCTTTTAAAGGCTGAAAGAAAGGTTATTAAGCTTATTATAGTGGTAAGTCTTATTGGATGATAATCCACCTAGCATCAGGTGGATTGTGTTGAATCAAACAATCTTAAGAAAATAGATGGGTAACATCTCCCCCTTTTTCGGCGATTTTTTTCATTACTTCTTTGATTAACCACATATTCATCGATGCGGTATCATCGGTACTGCCTGGGTAGTTAAGTTCTTTTGCCAAATTTTTTCGTGCTTCTAAACTATTATCGATACCTAATAACTTCAATAAATCAACAATTGATGTTTTCCAATTAAGTTTTTCAGGATATTTGTTCGCTAAATTCTCTAAAATTGACATAACATCAGTCTGAGATACTTGTTTGGCTTGGTCTGAATTCTGTTGTGTTTCCGTTTGAATGCCAGAGGCGGCGTTTTTAGCAGCATCTGTCATACTATTAACTTTGTCTTTGACCGTATTGTTAACATTTGTTGCTGCTGCTTGTGCGCTTGGAAATATTTTAGAAAAAATATTATTTAAGATACCCATATTACATCCTCCTATGTTTAAACTGCTTTAAAAAAACTGCTTAACGATATAGATGTAGATAATATCCTTTTCAGTATACCTGTTTGAAAGTAACGCTGTCAAAAAGATAAATATTTGCTGCTTTTATCTTTCAAAATTAGGCTACCAATTTTAGTCTCTATATCTATTTTTTAAAGCGATCTTTATTCAAACTTTGATGAGTTAATCTATTGAATAACTTGTATAAGTTAGTTTTAAGGTAAATGATATAAAGAGATTTTTAGGATTATTTATTATACCAATCCCATATAAAATGTGATCGGTATCCAAATTTCAAACAAATTTGGCATGTGTTGTAATAAATTAGTTGTAATATTTGGTTTACCAATATGTAGTGTGACATAAATTTTTTATGTTAGAAATTTAAATTACAGCTAGAGGTATATTATGAGTTCCATTTTTAAATCAGGAGAATACGTTACGTTGGGTAATGATCATTTTATTTGCAACGGAGAAAATTCTTAATTATGTCAATCATAATGCACTAAGTATTATGGCTTAAGAAATTGTACATGATTTGAAGATAAAATCTAAAGAGTACTCGTATATTATTCGTGCTTTTCAACTAGCTTATACCCTTTTTCAACCTATTGTAGGCTGGTTTATTGATGTAATTGGTTTACGAGTTGGTTTTGCGATAATGGTCATCATTTGGTCTATTATGTGTATACTTCATGCTGGTGCAGGCACTTGGTTTCAATTAGCGATTTTACGTTTTTTTATGGGCGGTGCTGAATCTGTTGTTGCACCAGCCAATGCTAAAGTTATTAGTTTATGGTTTCCTAAAAAGGAACGCGCTATTGCTAATGGTTGGAGTATGGTTGGTTTTTCATTAGGTGCCATGATTGCTCCTCCTCTTATTTATGCGATACACCAATTTGGTGGTTGGCAGTTAGCTTTCTTAATTCCAGGTTCTGTTGGGTTAATTTGGGCAGGAATATGGCTCTACTTTTTCAGCGAGCCGTCAAAAAGTCGGTCTATTAGTGAGGCAGAAAGAAAATATATCTTATCCGATCAAGATGACACAGAGAGCCAACAAAACAAAAACATCTGGCAAGCAATTAAAAAAGTGATTTTGCAAAAAAAATTCTATGGTATTGCTATTCCAGCTTTTTTAGCTGAACCAGCTTGGGCGGCAGTTAATTTTTGGGTTCCTTACTATTTATTAACTGAACGCGGTATGCAATTAAAAGAGATGGCAATGTTTGTTTGGATTCCTTTCCTTGCTGCCGATTTTGGTGGTTTATCCTCCGGTTATTTTTCGCGTATGCTCAATAAGCGTTTTAATTTGTCTCGTGTTAATGCAGCTTGTGTAACTTATCTTGGCGCTGCTTTTTTCATGTTATCCATGGTGTTTGCAAGTTTAACACAAAGCCCTTATGCAGCCATCGCATCTTTTATTTGCAAAGCTTGTAAAATTTTTTCATGGTCATCAAGCCATTTTTTTCGATAACAGTGATCAGTGATGCGACTGTACAATTGATTCCACATTTTACTTGCTGATCGTCTTTGCCATAAATCCTGTAATAAACCTTCAAGTACTGAGTTTTTAGCCGCTTTGGCGATCGTGATATGAAACAATTCATCGGTACTGTAATCATCAATTAACCCTTGCTCTAAAATTTGTCGTTCTCGTTCCAAGATTGATCTTAACTCAATGATATCGGATTTAACTATTTGTGACGCGGCAAAAGCGGCAATATTACTTTCAATTAATTGTCTTGTTTGCAATAATTCAAATGGTCCAAAATCTTCCTCTTCAATTTTTTTATCTTTTTCGGATGAGATTTCATCAGGTAAACCAATTACATAAACTCCCGATCCTTTTTTAACTGTCACTAAATTTTCCAGTTCTAACATAATTAGTGCTTCACGTACTACCGTTCTACTCACACCAAATGCTTCGGCAATATCTCGTTCAGGTGGTAGTCTATCACCTAACTTATAAGTCCCACTTTTCAATAATAACTCTAGCTCATCATACCTCTAAAGGTTGTTTTTTTGAAGATGATGGTGAAAGCTATGCTTATCAAAATGGTGTTGGATTATGGATCAATTGGCAGTTAGTGTCGACTAATGATCGAATTGATCTTCGTTTAAAAGCAAATGGAAGTTATATTCCAGCTTGGCAAGAGCTGGTCATTACCTTACCAAAAGGAGAATTGCGTACACTTTATATTAACGATGAGCCAATAAATAAGGTTAATTTAAGTGCAATAAGCTAATGCACTTACTTACACTATGCTTTATAACAACACTTTTAGAGTGTATAAATAATTAACATTTAAATGTGAATTAAAACATAAATTTTCAATTTATTGGGGCTTTTATTAGGATTAATAACATTTGATTTTACTCTGTTGTATCAACGAGTTAATTTAACTGATGCAAGCGTATTATGATTCTGGAATATAAAAAATTCAGAACATAAATTTTAATCTTAATGAAAGTCACCTTATTTTGAAATTTATTTTCTATTATGTCTTAATGAAGATTTAAAAAACTGTAAATGTATTTTTATAGCAGGACATTTTTTATGAAATAAGGTAAATTATTTACTGTTGTATTTTATATACAATGTTAACGTGACATTAAGAAGCAAGGATAAACATAATAGATGCGTTATAACCAGCCACAAATATTACCGTCGATTTTGTCACAACAATCTTGGTTATCTGAGATAAAAGAAAGAACAGTTGCATTAGCTAAATTAGCGGATGTGATTAATGAGTTATTGCCTTCTCCATTACAACAGCATTATAGAATTGCGAATTATCGCCAAGGTGTGCTAATTTTAGAGGTGAGTTCAGCTAGTTGGTTGACTCGATTAAAATATGAGCAAAATCATTTGCTATCGGGTATACGTAAAAAAGTTTTACCGTCTTTATCTTCTATTCAATTTAAAATTAATCCCGACCTGTTAGTTGGTTCCTCAATAATGCGTGACAATGCATTGAAAAGTGCCAATGCAAGCCGCATATTAAGTACACAGAGTGCGACATACTTGTATAGTTTAGCGGAAAGTGCACCCGATAAATTAAAAAAACAATTGATTAAACTTGCTAACCATGCAAAATAAGTAAAACAATTGAACGATAATGTATATACTAGAACAAAATAAATACAAGGAGTGAAATATGGATAAACAGATGATGATTTATCTGGCGATTGGTGTAGTAATTGGTTTTATTATCGGGTTTATTTTAACTAATATGTTTAGTAAAAAAGGTCGTGAGTTTGCAAAAGTAAAACGTGAACTTGAACAGACACAAGAAGAGCTTAAAACACAAAAACAGACTATTGTTAAACACTTCTCACACAGTGCAGAAATATTAGATAATATGGCTAAAGAGTTCCGTC
This sequence comes from Gilliamella sp. B2838, assembly GCF_026536185.1. Lineage (NCBI taxonomy): Bacteria > Pseudomonadati > Pseudomonadota > Gammaproteobacteria > Orbales > Orbaceae > Gilliamella > Gilliamella sp. B2838. The sequence goes on along the minus strand of NZ_JAFNOO010000002.1, from coordinate 266,357 downwards.
GCCTTTATCAACATATGGCTGAAAATTCAGGTAAATTCTCGTCTGATGACGATATCACAGCTATCGCTTTAGATATGAATAAAGATGCGGATATCAAAACAGAAATCACACTTGAAAAGCAACCTAAAGACTATTCTGATAACCCTTCTGGTTTATTTAAAACAGACGAAAATAAATCTTAACTAGCTCTAACTCTTTTCGCCAGTGTTATCTGGCGGAACATTAATGTAAAAAAAATCAATTGTTAAAAACGAGAGTGTTTTATGATTAATAATTCTTTACCAAAACCAAAAAAATTATTTAGTGCAATTGCATTAACGTTAGGTATGGTCTTATCAGGGTTACCCAATGCCTATGCTACTCTCCCTGCCATTTCAACAGGAGATAACGCATCACAACCTAGTTTAGCGCCTATGTTAGAAACGGTATTACCTTCTGTCGTTAGTATTAAGGTAGAAGGTACAGCACAAATGCAAACTAATATTCCGGAAGAATTTAGACGATTTTTTGGTTATCCAGATAGCCAATCAAGATCCTTTACCGGTCAAGGATCGGGTGTGATTATTGATGCTGATAAAGGCTATATTGTCACCAATAATCATGTGATTGATAATGCCGATACCATTACAGTGGTATTGAATGATGGTCATGAATATAAAGCAAAATTAATAGGTAAAGATCCGCAAAGTGATATCGCGCTACTAAAGGTTGAAGATGCTAAAAAATTAACTGCCATTAAATTAGCCGATTCAGATAAAATGCGCGTAGGTGATTTTGTGGTCGCCATTGGTAACCCATTTGGAATTGGTCAGACTGTTACTTCAGGAATTATTTCAGCCTTAGCGCGTAGTGGGCTGAATATGAATGGTTTTGAAAACTTCATACAAACCGATGCTTCAATTAATCGTGGTAATTCAGGCGGTGCATTAGTGAATTTAAACGGTGAATTAGTTGGCATTAATACTGCAATTATTGCGCCTAGTGGTGGCAATGTGGGTATTGGTTTTGCAATTCCAAGTAATATGGTAAAAAACTTGACGTCTCAACTTATTGAATACGGTGAAGTTAAGCGTGGTGTACTTGGTATTAAAGGTAATGAGTTAACCTCGGATATCGCCAAAGCTTTCGATCTTGACGTGCAAAAAGGTGCCTTTGTAAGTGAAGTGATTGATGATTCCGCCGCTAAAGATGCGGGTATAAAATCGGGTGATGTTATTATATCAATGGATGGCAAACCAGTTGATAGTTTTGCCGAATTACGCGCTAAAATTGCCACTACTGGCGCTGGTCGAACCGTAAAATTAGGTTTGATTCGTGATGGTAAAGAGATGACAGTGGATGTTACACTAAAAAATAGTGATGAATCTTCAACTGAAGCGAAATCATTGCATCCTGCTCTTGAAGGTGCAACATTAAGCAATGGTGATATTAAAGGTAAAAAAGGTGTATTAATCGAAAGTATTGCTAAAAATTCGCCAGCATCACGATTAAGTTTACAAGAGGGCGACCTCATTACTGGCGTAAATAAAGAAAGAATCAATAATATTGCTGATTTACGTAAAATTATTGATAGTAAACCATCTGCTATTGCTTTAAATATTGTGCGTGGTGATAGCCAGCTTTATCTTATTTTACGCTAATTAATGCGTTAGCTATATGTCGCCGATAGCATTATCGGCGAAAACTAAAATTCTAACCTGCCATTAGATATGATAAAATCATCACTATTCATTCTTATCTAGATACCTCTGATAATGCTTAAAAAATTTTTATGGCCAATGTTGATTGGTGCGGTTTTAGCGATTGTATTATTAATTATCTTTCCATCCTTGCGCAATGGAACTCAGTCAAATTTTCCAAGATCGATTTTTAATAATGATCCCATGAGTTATTCCGATGCGGTAAAAGTTGCTGCACCAGCGGTAGTTAATATTTATAGTCGCTCTATTAATTCTCTGCCCAAACAACCTCAAGATAGTGCAATTACGCCATTGGGTTCGGGTGTTATTATGAGCGACCATGGCTATATTATTACCAATTATCATGTGGTGGATGGTGCAGAACAAATTATTGTCGCTTTACAAGATGGTCGAATATTTGAAGCTTTATCGGTTGGCACTGATAAACTTGTTGATATTGCGGTATTAAAGATTGACGCAAGTAATATTCCAACTATACCTATTAATCCTAATCGCGAGCCTAAAATAGGTGATGTGGTTCTCGCCATTGGTAATCCTTATAATATTGGGCAAACGATCACCCAAGGTATTATTAGTGCGACAGGTCGTGATGGATTAAGTCCTTATCGAAGACAAAACTTTATTCAAACCGATGCATCAATTAACCATGGTAATTCAGGGGGGGCCTTAGTTAATAGTAAAGGTGAATTAGTCGGTATTAATACCTTAACCTTTGCTAAAAATCTAGGTAATGAAGTGCCTGAAGGTATCGGTTTTGCTATTCCTACCGCTTTAGCTGTTAAAATTATGAATAAATTAATTCAAGACGGTAAAGTGATTCGGGGCTATATCGGTATTGATGGGTTAGAGTTTGCCCCGACTCAAAATCCGAGTGATCCACCGGTTGTATTAGGCATTTTGGTGACTAATGCGGAAGGGCCGTCATTACAAGCAGGTGTTCAAGCTAATGATATTTTGATTATGGTCGATAATAAACCGGTCAAATCCATTGTTGAAACAATGGATAGAATTGCAGAGTTGAAACCGGGCACAACAATCCCCATTATTGTATTACGTAATGGAGAAAGAGTTGAACTTCAAGTGACAATAGGTCAATTACCCGTTTAACTATTTTGTTACTTGATTATAGCCACTATAGGGCGTATAATTTGCGCCCTTATCATGTTTTTTTAACACTCGTATGGTGTTTAGATTTTGCTTTTAGCCATCTATATAGCGATACGAACAAACTTAAGAGGTTTATTATGAAAGAAGGTATCCATCCTCAATATACAGCCATTACAGCAACTTGTTCATGCGGTAATGTGATCAAAACACATTCAACTATTGGTCACGATATTCATCTTGACGTATGTGGTGAATGCCATCCATTCTACACTGGTAAACAACGTGATGTTGCAACTGGTGGACGTGTAGATAAATTCAAACAACGTTTTGCTATGGTTGGCGGCAAAAAATAAGATTGTAATGAATAATTATCAAAAAAGGCGCTTAATGCGCCTTTTTGTTTTTACTATGCTTTGGAATTTCATTTTATTCATCGATTAAGCTGGGATCAATGCCTAAATTACGCATTATTTTTTGAGCTTGCATTGGAATAACATCTTCACGATCTTTTTGTAAATCCTCATCACAAGGTAAAGGTTGACCAGTGTAGGCATGCAAAAAGGCTTCACATAATAATTCACTATTTGTGGCATGGCGTAAATTATTTACCTGTCGGCGAGTACGTTCATCAGTTAATATTTTTAGGACTTTTAACGGAATTGACACTGTAATTTTTTTTACTTGCTCACTTTTCTTACCATGCTCTGCATAAGGGCTTATATATTCGCCATTCCATTCCATCATTGTTCACCAGTATTACATTACAATTAATGTGGATAATTTTATCGTTTTTTTTTAATAACTGCAATCTACACATCGAGACAGTTAGACGTCTAGACATGTTGACGGCTTTATTTATTGTGCTATTCTTATACAAAAGGTATCTAATAATAAATAAACGTTTTAGGATGATATTATGGCTAGCCAATCAAGAAATTTAAGCCAAGGAACAATTGCTGTTCGTGGTGGATTAAATACTGATGATCAATATGGAAGTGTTGTTCCAGTGATTACACCTTCAACTTGTTACCGCTATCAAGAGTTCGCTACACCAAGACAATTTGATTACGCGCGTAAATCTAATCCAAGTCGGCGATTAGTAGAACAAACTGTTGCTAAGTTAGAGGGTGGGGCAGATGCAATTTTGACTAATTGTGGTATGTCAGCTATTCATTTGGTTAGTGTTGCATTATTAACCCCCAATGATTTAGTTGTGGCACCTCACGATTGTTACGGTGGCAGTTATCGTCTTTTTAATAGTTTGAGTGAGCGAGGTTATTTTAAAACTAAATTTGTCGATCAATCCGATCCTATTGCATTAAAACAAGCATTGAGTTTAGGGCCTAAATTAGTTTTAATTGAATCACCAAGTAATCCATTATTACGCGTGGTGGATATTCAAGACATTACTCGTCAAGCGCATCAAGCCGGTGCTATTGTTTTGGTTGATAATACTTTTATGACGCCTATTTTGCAAAAACCTTTAGAACTTGGTGCCGACATCGTCACCCATTCTTGTACTAAATTTTTAAATGGCCATTCTGATTTATTGGCAGGAATTTTGGTGTTTAAGGATCAACAACTTGCAACAGATGTGTTATGGTGGGCAAACAATATTGGTACCTTGACTTCATCATTTGATAGTTACCTGTTATTGCGTGGTTTACGTACTTTAGCTGCGCGAGTGAAATTACAACAAGATAATGCGCAAAAAGTAGTGGAATTCTTAGTTAATCATCCTAAAGTTGCAAAAGTTTATCATCCATCATTACCTTCAAATCTTGGACATGAAATAGCTAAAAAACAACAAAAAGGCTTCGGTTCATTGCTAAGTTTTGAACTTGCAGGTCAAGCAGAGGTTATGCCAAAATTTTTAAAGGCACTCAATATTTTTACCTTAGCGCAATCATTAGGCGGTGTCGAAAGCTTAATTTGCCACCCTGCAACGATGACGCATTCTGGAATAAGTGCAGAAGCGCGTAAAACTGCTGGTATTTCAGACCAGTTATTGCGTATTTCAGTAGGGTTAGAAGAGGTAGATGATTTATTAGCTGATTTACAGCAAGCATTATCGGTTATTTAAACTATTTTTTAGATGATATGGGGATGATGACAAATTATTATTTTCATTATTCCCATTGCGATTAATAGCGCTAAGTTTGGTGACTTAACTCGCTAAATTAAAATAGTCATTCGTCATTTTTTCGATAGCAGCAAGCATGTCATCAACAGTATGTTTTCTGCTTCGACCACATACCTTAGCCATATCTTGACACACCAAACATTGTCTGGATTGATGCCCTAATTGCGTACGTGAAACACTTTGCTCAGTTTTCGCATCAATAACATCGATATCCCATAATCGACCTAATGGATGATTGTTTTCAATTTCGATACAAAGCTGTTTTAATTGATCACTTGAGCATTCGACTGAAATTATTGCTTCATAACCTGTTAACGCACAGAATTGCTCTTCATGTATAATTTGAAGCATATTTTTTGCTAATAAATGGTGAATAGCGGTTATCGCTTCTTTAAACAATACCTTAGTGCCAGTACTCTTTTTTATTGGACCAGGAATGACTAAACTAAGCGAAATAAGTGGAAAAGGGTAACACTTAATTGCGTTACGCTGATGCTCGACTCGTTTTTCTTTGGCCAATAACATCTGTTCAAGGTTAACTGGCGTACCATCATCGAATTTCAATAATATATTAGTCATAATTGAAAAGCATGACATCGTTAGATGTCATGCTATAAAGTGATAAATTAATCTTTAACTTGACGAACAACATCAATGACTGAACCATCACGGAAGTGAACAATACCCACAATTTTATCTTCAAATTCAATTGGTTTTGGTTCACCTGTTAATGAAACAGCACGTTGATATAGCTCTTCAATGGTCATGACCGGTAAATTTGCTGCTTTTAAACGTTCTGCTATTTCAGGACGAGCAGGATTAACCGCAATACCATGATCGGTTACAAGTACATCAACACTTTCACCTGGCGTTACAATCGTGGTGACTTTTTTAATGACTGTAGGAATACGGCTACGAATTAATGGTGCAACAATAATGGTTAAGTTTGCACCGGCTGCTGTATCACAGTGCCCACCTGATGCGCCACGCATCACGCCATCAGAACCCGTTAACACATTAACGTTGTAATCAAGGTCAATTTCTAGTGCACTCAGGATAACAATATCTAATTCATCAACACTTGCACCTTTAGATGCAGGGTTAGCATAGACATTTGTTGATACTTCAATATGATCTTTATTTCTACCTAAAGATTGACCGGCTGCGCCATCAAAGCTTTGTGTATCTAATAAACGTTTTACTAATCCTTTTTCATGCAAATCAACAATACTTGCTGTGATACCACCTAATGCAAATGATGCAGTGATATTTTTAGCACGCATACGATTTTCTAAAAAGCGCGTTGCCGCGGTTGAAGAAGCACCAGAACCGGTTTGGATAGAAAATCCATCTTTAAAATAACCTGAATACTCAATTACATCAGCTGCGTAACGTGCAATCATAAGTTCACGTGGATTGCTGGTAATACGTGCAGCCCCTACGCTAATTTTAGTTGGGTCACCAACCTCATCAACTTTCACAATATAGTCAACTTGATCTTGGCGAATAGATGCAGGATGGTTAGGATAACCAACAATGTCTTCAGTAAGTAATACCACTTTTTTAGCAAATTGGGCATCAACCATGGCATAACCTAGCGCACCACATTGTGATTTACCTGATACACCATTCGCATTGCCTTGCTCATCAGCAGTTGAAACAGCTAAAAATGCGATATCAATATTAATTTCACCACTTTGGATAAGTTTTACTCGTCCACCATGTGAATGAATATGGACAGGGTTTTGCATTAAACCATGTGAAATTGCATCAGCTAATTTACCACGTAAACCAGACGTATAAATTTTTGTGATTACGCCTGACTCGATATGTGGAATTAGTGCTGAGTTACAGCTTAACAATGAGCTTGAAGCTAAAGTTAAGTTTTTGATACCTAACTTACTAATCGTCTCGACAACTTTGTTAATAACCTTATCACCTTCACGAAATGCGTGATGGAAAGAGATGGTCATACCGTCACGTAATTCACATTTGTGTATTGCTTGTTCAATAGAATCACATAATTTTCGTGTATATTTAGACTCATCTTTTAAATAGGGAGTGGTTGTATTCGCGTCAATAAATGGCGTAATATTCTTGAGATCGGGATGCTGTTTAAGCAAATCATCAATTTTTTTGTTTATAGAAGTAGTCATTTTGTCATCCTATCAAAGTTCTTTACGTACACCGGAATATTTTGCTAACTCAATAACTTTTCTAGCGCGTTCAATAATCGGTGCATCAATCATTTTGCCATTTAGAGAAATAACGCCTAGGCCTTTTCTTTCTCCTTCTTCTGCTGCTTCAACCACTTTTTTAGCATTTTCAACATCAGCAGCTGTTGGCGCATATGCATTATGTAGTAATTCGATTTGTCTTGGATTAATCAGTGATTTACCGTTATAACCTAGTTTTTTAATTAGGCTAACTTCTTTTAAGAAACCTTCATCGTCATTAACATTGGAATAAACCACATCAAAGGCATCAATTTTTGCTACACGTGCTGCATGTAAAACTGCACAGCGAGCATAAAACAGTTCGGTACCATCACCACGCTCAGTTTGCATGTCAACTAAATAGTCAAATGCAGCTAGCGCAATACCAATTAAACGAGGAGAAGATTTAGCAATAGAAACAGCATTAACCACACCTTGTGCAGATTCGATTGCTGCCATTAACTTAGTACTACCCACTTCACGACCACACTCTTTTTCGATTCGTTCAACGTGTGCTTCAAGTTCATGAATATCTTCTGCTGAGTTTGTCATTGGTAAACGAACCACTTCAACACCGGCACGTACCACAGCTTCAAGGTCTTTTAAACCAAATGGGGTATCTAACGCATTAATTCTTACAACCGTTTCGATACCGTGTTCTTTATAAACAGGTAGTAATAATGTTTGTGCAACTAATAAGCGAGCCGAATCTTTTTCTTTAATTGAAACCGCATCTTCAAGGTCAAACATGATTGAATCTGGTTTATATACGAAAGATGTTGATAACATTGCTGCATTTGCGCCCGGAAGAAATAACATACTGCGACGTAATTTTTTCATAGTAATTTACTCCAATCTAAGTTTTCTTCTTCAGCGCCGCGTAATACTGCACATTGAATTCTTGCTTTAATCGCGCAATCTAGCGCACCTTTATCATCGATAATTATCATGCCATCGGTTACATTCAGATCACGTAATGTTTGATCGACAACTGCACGAATTTGATCGCCGAATTGTTTATTAACATCACTATTAATAACAATTTCTATCCCTGTATTTGGCATAACTTTGACTAACAAATCACTCGATTCGAGAGTCCCAGCCATGGCTTCTTTTTGTATTTTCATTTTTTTACCTTTTAAAATGTATTAAATTTTAAATTTATCCAAATTAGCTGAAAGATAGTCCCAAGTTGTTGTTGGAACTAACTGTTTTATTTGTTCATATTGCCCCGATGCTAATAATTTTCTAACTAATGATGCCGATATAATCGTATCGCCTTCGGTTTTTCGCTCAATTTCAACAACAGTAATTGGTGATGAATGGCTAACCGTATTATCCATAAGCCAATAGCGCATAGCTTCATTATAGGCTTTAGTCACTTCATCATTCGGTTCAGTTCCAACGAAGCGGTAGCTGATATTTAGCGCTGGGGCGATATAATTTCGAAAAATAAGCAGGTCGATTCCCATATAAGCGTAATTGATCTTCGCTTTATCTTTTAAAAAATAAGTAGGGAATGTTGCTCTTGAAATAATATAAGGTGAACTTGCATGGACTGTCACATTCTTGAACTGTTTGGTACCTTCTTGTACTAACTTTATTCGAGTTTCAAATGAAAATAATGAGGCATTTTCATTGACAACAAAAACATGCAACCAGTCACATTGATTTGCCGCATATTCGACAAGATATTGGTGACCTTTGGTAAAAGGGTTCGCATTCATCACAATGCTACCAATCTTTTTACCTTCTTGTTGTAGGCTACTAAGTTGTTTACAGTACTGTTGAATACCAACAGGGGTGTTTTCCATCAGCACAACAAGATTTGTTATTTCAACAATAGGATAAAAACCGCATCCCTTAAAAAAATCAATATTTTCAGGTTTTGTATATAAAAATAGATGAAAATAGCCTTGTTCGTTGGCATATTTTATAGTGTGATCCATTAAGGTTAAATTAAGCTGATTACCTCGATATTCTGGATCAATAGCAACACATTTGATGATGTCACGGTCCATACCTGCACAAGCAATAATTTTACTGTTAATTTTTGCTACTGTAAAAATGGTCACTTGAGAGTCTAAGTCAAGATCTGATAACGCGAGTAACTGTTTTATCGCTTGATAATCTTGTTCTGACTTCGAAATATCAATAACTTCATAATCAGCTAAATCATACATAATGTTACCTTTTTTCTGCAACAACAGTGTTAGTTAGACGTCCGATTTTAGTAATTTCTACTTCTATTTTATCACCATCTTGCATAAACACAGGTGGATGACGTTTTTTACCTACCCCACCTGGTGATCCTGTTAGGATAACATCGCCCGGCGATAAATGTGTAAATGTACTGATATATGCAATTAATTCAGGTACAGTATGAACCAAATTAGAAATTGAGTCATGCTGCATTTGTTGACCATTTAGATATGTGGTCAGTGATAATACAGTCGGATCTGGAATTTCATCAGTGGTTGTTAAATTTGGACCAAATGCGCCAGTACTTGGCCAATTTTTACCAGCTGTAAACCAAGTATATTGCCAATCACGAATAGAACCATCCATGTAACAACTGTAACCTGCTACGTGTGATAAAGCATCTTCTTGCTTAATTCTAAAACCAAATTTACCAATAACAATGGCTAATTCACCTTCGTAATCTAACTCATTTGTAATAGCAGGTTTAATAATATTGGTTTTATGACCAGTTTGTGAATCAGGAAAACGAACAAATAATGTCGGCGCAGAACTGGTTTCATTAAATTCTGCTCGTTTTTCTGCATAATTCATTCCTACACATAGAATTTTGTTAGGATTTGGAATGACTGGTAAATACGTAATGTCTTGTTCATCAATGTCACATGGTGCGTCAAGAAAGGTTTTGGCAATAGATAATCCTTCTTTGTCTGCAAGTAATGATTTTAAGTCGACGTATTTATTGTCTAATTTTTTTCTTAAATCAATAATGCCATTTTCAGTGAGAAGACCAAAACTTGCTCGATCAGAGACAAGATAACTGACAAGCTTCATGAAAACTCCTTAAAAGCTGTTTATGTTGATTGTAAATACAAAATAAAAATGAACAACCTTAGTATAAACCAAGGTTGCTCTTAAATATGTTAAAACTATACTAAGAAATTGCCGAGAATGAGTAATGATACTGATACATTGATCGCACCACCGATACGGGTAGCAATTTGAGCAAATGGCATTAATTCCATACGTTCAGCGGCAGTTAAGATAGCAACGTCACCTGTTCCACCTTGACCACTTTGACAACATGAGATTACTGCTGCATCAACCGGATACATACCTAATTTTTTAGCTACAAAGAATCCAGTGGTAACTAAACTAACAACAGTACACACAATAACTGTCAAGTTTACTAACGTAAAGGCTGATACAATTTTATCCCAAGGTGTGATTGCAACACCTACAGCAAATAAGATTGGGTAGGTAACAGAGGTTTGGAAGAACTTGTAAACCACTTGTGAACCACTTAATACTTTTGGTGAAACACCTGATACTAATTTTACAAGAACTGCAGCAAATAACATACCTACTGGTGCAGGAATACCTGTTACTTTATGACCAATCATACCAACCATATAAAGAATAGCGGCTAATAATACACCTGAAGCAAAAGTTGTTACATCAATAACTGAATCAGCTTTAGTTGTTTTACTGCCAGCAATATCGTTTTCATCCGCTGGTAATAAACGACCATTACCGGTTAAATGTGGATACGCTTTACCAATACGGTTAAGAACACCACCACAAATAATACCTGTTAAACCACCTAACATAACAATTGGTAATACTCGGCCAAGTGCTTCACCTTGTTCCATACCTAAAATTGCAGCATAGCCAATTGAAAGTGGGATTGCACCTTCACCAACGCCACCCGCCATGATAGGTAATACTAAGAAGAAGAATGTTTCAAATGGTGTTAAACCAAGTAGATAACCTACACCTACACCGACAAGCATTCCGACAATCTCACCGCAAACCATTGGACCAAAGATTTTTAAGAAACCTTGAATAAGGGTTTTCTTATCCATGTTCATGATACTACCAACGATGATACAACAAATGTATAAATAAAGAATGTGAGTATCTTTATAGAACTTCGTTGTCGCTTCAACAACCGGTTTAGGTAGAATGCCATAATAGACTAAAGCAGAAGGAATAAAGGTTGCACAAATTGCAGCTGCACCCATTTTACCAACGATTGGCAAACGTTTACCAATTTCGCCACATAAAAAACCAAAAAAGGCACAAGTAACGACCATCACTACGATTTCACTTGGTAGTTTGCCTGTTACTAAAACTTCAGCGAAAATTAAGATACCCGCTATAATAAATAGCGGTAAAGGAATCACACCAATTTTATAATTATCCATAAGTTTCCACCAACCGTATGGCCAAAACTTTTGCGTGTTCCATTCTCTTTCTATGTTATCTTTAACCGTTTCATTCTGCTTTTTTTCAACTGAATTGAAATCCACCATATTTTTTTTATCTCCAAAATATTTTTGCTTTGTTTGAATGGCGCATATAGTGACAAAATATTAATACTATTTTTGTGATATAAATCATAAATTGACAGTGGTTTTTATGGTTTTAAAGGCTCTATGTTTTTTAATCATGTGTTAAACTCACCATTAGCGATATTAAATAGACAATTAAGTATAAAAATGCGAAAACGTATTCATCTATCATTTACAACAAAATTATTTTTCTCTCTTTTAATTTTTTCATTAATTATTCTAGCTTTACTACAAAGCTATATATGGAATTTGACAGAAACCTCGCTGTATCGAAGTTTAGGCGAAAAAGCACAAATTCAAGCCAAGGAACTGGCTGTTATACCGAGTTTAATCAAGTATGTTGAAGAAAGAGATACTGATAAAATAGCACAATTGATTTCGGATATTTATGAACAAAGCGACGCAAGCTATATTGTAATTGGCGATGCTCAGGCCTATCGTTTATATCATACCGCAAATAGTGCATTAAATTCCCCTATGGTTGGTGGTGATAATCACGAAGTGTTAAGTGGTAATAGTAGTGTTACTATAAGCCAAGGCTCACTAGGTTTAGCCCTGCGCGGAAAAGCACCAATTATTGATAAGGGTAAAGTCATTGGTATTGTTTCGGTTGGTTATATGATTGATGACATTCATGTCTTACATGTTAATCAATTTATTCCGATTATTATTTTTTGTTCACTCCTATTTTTGGCATTGTTTATTTTTTCATTTTGCTTTTCTAAATCCATCAAAAAGCAGATGTTTAATTTAGAACCAAACGAAATTGCATTACTGGTTAAAAGTCAAAAATCGATTATGGAGTCAATTTTTGAAGGCATTATCGCAATTGATCTTAACTACAAAATAATCAATATCAATCAATCGGCGAGAAGTATGTTAAACTTTAATAATGATGATGATGATTTGCTTAATCATAATCTACGTGATTTTATTCAATCTAATGATTTTATTTATGGTAGCGATAATCAAAATCAAGATATCCATGATTATATTTGTTATTTTAACGAAACGAGTGTTATTGCTAATAGGATTAGAATTATTGTTGATGATAAAATACAAGGTTGGGTAATCACATTTCGTAACTTCAACGATATTAACGTATTAAGTATGCAATTGACCCAAGTTACCCAGTATGTTGATAATTTAAGGGCAATTAGGCATGAACACCTAAACTGGATGGCAACGTTATCTGGTTTAATTTATATGAAGCGTTATGATGAGGCACAGTCATTTATCGCTTTACATTCAGCTGATAATCAAAATAATTTAGATTTCATTACCCAGCATTTTAAAATAGCCGCTATTTGTGGATTATTAATTGGTAAATATTCAAAATCACATGAAATTGGTTTGAACTTAATATTTGACCCGGCGTGTCAATTAAATGCATTACCTGCTTCAATATCTGAAACTGAATTTATGTCTATATTGGGTAATCTGCTTGATAATGCATTTAATGCGTGTTTAAAAAACGATAATGGTGATAAATCCATTTATTTATATATAAGTGATGCTACAGACGAAATTGTCATTGAAGTAAGCGATCAAGGTTGTGGGGTAGAAGAAGAGCTTCGAGACTCTATCTTTGAACCAGGCGTTACTTCACAAGATAGTAAAGAACATGGTATTGGTTTACACCTTGTGTCAACCTACATAAAAAAGGCAAATGGTTATATTACATTTGGAGATAATCAGCCTTACGGAACAATTTTTTCCGTTTTTATACCAAAAAAATAGAGGTTAAAGTATGCAAGAAAATAAAGAAGATGCTATTAAAGTTCTCATTGTTGAAGATGAGCCTATTTTAGCTGAATTAAATGCTGATTTTATTCAGCGAGATACAAAAGTAAAAGTCGTTGGTATTGCTTCCAATTTAGAGGAAGCAAAAAAGATGGTAGAAAAGTTAAAACCCACTTTAATTTTATTAGATAACTATTTACCCGATGGTAAAGGGATTGAATTATTCGAATATATTATTAATAACAACTTAAATTGCTATGTTATTTTTATTACCGCAGCTAGCGATATGGATACTTGTAGTAAAGCCATCAGATATGGAGCATTCGATTATTTAATTAAACCGGTGTCTTATCAACGTTTAAAACACTCGTTAGCACGTTTTGAACTGTTCTTATATCGTCAAAGCTTACAAAAACATGTCAATCAGCGAAGAATTGATGAACTGTTCAACCTACAAACCAAAGATTTTGTTGATATTAATCGTCATTCAAAAGGGATAGAGGAAATTACCTTGCAAAAGGTTAAAGATCTTTTTATGCATACCGATACCCCTCAAACCGTTGATGAAATTGTTGAAAAAGCAAAAATCAGTAAAACTACAGCTAGACGCTATTTAGAGTACTGTGTTCAAACTAAAGTATTAACTGTCGAACTTAATCATGGAAAGATAGGCCGCCCTGAAAGATTGTACAAACGTCTAGGTAAATAGTTATTGTTGTTAGGTCAATTATTTGCTCAGACACCATCTTCTATATAATTGATAATTATATAAATATGCTTATTTGTTATTTTATCCATTAATTTTTTGATGTTAGATTGATTTTATCCAAGGGTTGGATTGTTTGAAATTAACGCATCAAAAAATAGGAGTAAGCATATGGCCATTGCGATAGGAAAAGTTGTTACTACCGAAAATAATGAAATTAACCAAGACGGTGCTTTTGTTCGTCAAACAAATCGTTTTGATACCCCATTTGGAAATAAACCGGGTATGTTACCGGTTGAGGCTGGTCGTTATCGTTTAATTTGGGCGGCGATTTGTCCTTGGGCACATCGGCAGATGATTGTTATCAAATTATTAGGTTTGGAAAATGTGATCAGTGTTGGCAAAGTTGCGCCAATTCGCACTGAGCATGGTTGGGAGTTTTCACTTGATCCTAATGGTGTTGACCCAGTGTTAGGCATCCGTTATTTACCAGAAATTTACGCTAAAACCGATCCTGAATATAATGGACGAGCAACAGTCCCGACCGTTGTCGATGTAAAAACCGGCAAAGTTGTCAACAACGACTATTTTAAATTAACCAACTATTGGGAAACTGCATTCAAACCTTTCCATAAAGCGGGTGCGCCTGATCTCTATCCGGAACATTTACGTACTGAAATTGATGAATTGAATGATGTGATTTTTCATGAAGTCAATAATGGTGTTTATAAAGCGGGATTTGCTCGCTCACAAAAAGCTTACGAACACGCTTATCATCTTGTTTTTAATCGATTAGATGAATTAGAAAAACGCCTAAGTAAGTCTCGATATCTTTTTGGTGATCACATTACCGATTCGGATATTCGCTTATACGTTACATTAGCGCGTTTTGATGTGGCTTATTATGCTGCTTTTAACACAAATCGTAATCGAATTATTGATTTTCCTAATTTATGGGCTTATGCCCGAGATCTTTATCAAATCCCCGCTTTTGGTGAAACAACCGATTTTGAGTCAATTAAAAAAGGGTACTTTTTAGGTAATAATGCCCATAATCCTTATGATATTTTGCCCTTAGGGCCTGATGTTAGTCATTGGCATACTCCTCATAACAGAGATAAACAATTTCGTACTCATCAATAATTGATTATTGGGATAATACGCATGCCAAATATATTAGATTTCGGATTGATATTTACTCAAATACCTACGTTACTGGCTTATTTGCCAGTCACGTTATTTATTACCTTTTTTTCAATGCTGCTTGGCGTAATGTTTGGGTTAGTGATTGCCATTGTTAAAATGAATAAAATTCCTGTTCTTTCGCAACTAGCATCGGTTTTTGTTTCATTTATTCGAGGAACGCCTTTACTTGTTCAGCTTTATTTAAGCTTTTATGGGATCCCAATTGTTCTGCGTTATATCAACTATTTTTATCATACTGATTTTAATATTAATAGTGTGCCTCCAATGCTATTTGTACTCATTGCCTTTTCTTTTAATGAAGCTGCTTATAATTCCGAGACTATACGAGCCGCGTTACAATCGGTCAGTAAAGGTCAAATTGAGGCGGCACAATCGTTAGGGATGAGTTATAGCCAATTGTTACGACGTATTGTTATTCCTGAAGCATTTATTGTGGCCTTACCAAATCTTGGTAATGCTTTTATCGGCTTGCTTAAAGGGACTTCGTTAGCCTTTGTCTGTTCAGTCACTGAAATGACAGGTCGCGGTAAAACCTTAGCAGGACACAGTTATCGTTATTTTGAGGTTTATATCTCTTTGGCACTTATTTATTGGGCTTTAACCATTATTATTGAATTAATCATTAAGTATATGGAAAACCGGTTAACGATTTCTGACAGTGTGAATACACCCAGTTATCGCCGAGGAAAATTATTATGATTAAGGTACAGAACTTAACGTTATCTTTTCAGGATAATCTTATTTTAGATCATCTTAATTTCGCCATAAAACCGCATGAAGTCGTTGCTATTATCGGCGCATCGGGAGCAGGTAAATCCACTTTACTACGCTGTTTAAATTTACTTGAAAAACCCCAGCAAGGTAACATCCAAATTGATAATTTTGGCTTGGATGTTAGCCGCATTAAACAACGTGATATTGTTCAGTTTCGCCAAAAGTCAGCTATGGTATTTCAACAATTTAATCTTTTTCATCAAAAAAACGCTTTAGAAAATGTGATGGAGGGTTTGATTATTGTAAAAAAATTACCAAAGGAGAAAGCACGTAAAATTGCGCATGAAAAGCTTGTTCAAGTCGGACTTGAGGGGCGAATGTACCATTATCCAAAACAGCTATCTGGAGGGCAACAACAGCGAGTAGCGATTGCCAGAGCATTAGCGATGGATCCTAAAGTGTTACTGCTTGATGAACCCACTTCAGCGCTCGATCCTGAGTTAGTTGGCGAAGTATTATCGACCATCAAATTAGCCGCACAATCAGGGATTACGATGATCCTTGTTTCGCACGAAATGAGCTTTGTGCATGAAGTAGCTAGTCGAGTACTGTTTTTAGATAAAGGACAAATTATTGAAGATGGTTCACCTAAGCAGGTGTTTAATAATCCGACCCAACCACGAACCAAATCTTTTTTAGCAAGATATTTTAGTGCAATGCAAATGGATTATGAAATCTAATCAGTTTAAGAGGTATCAATGAGTATAAAGATTCAACAACATTGTGAAAATATTAATTGGCAAGATGTTGCCGATTTATTGGCTTTTTATGGACTTAGTTCGCTCGATGCAACAGCGCAAGAGCGAGTGTTTAAAAACAGTTATGGTGTGATTTTTTTGCTGGAACAAGATCGCGTTGTGGGCGTTGGTCGTACATTATCGGACGGTATTTGTCAGGCGGCAATTTATAACATTGCATTAGCTAAACACTTGCACGGGCAACAATATGGACGCTTAATTGTTGAAAAGCTCGTTGAGCAGGTACAGCATTGCAATATCATTCTTTATACTCATCCACAAACAGTAGAATTTTATAAAAACTTAGGGTTTGATTTAATGAAAACAGGTATGGCTCGATATCAGGCCGATCATCGAATTGAAATGAAAAATATGGGTTTTATTTAAGGTTAACTCAATAATGCTCATTTAAAATGAAAGGAGAATTACGGTATGAACTATAAAAAATGGTATGGTTTTGTCATCTTAGCCGCGTTGTTTTTGTCTGGTTGCGATAACCAAAATAAAGATTCACAATCCACAACAAAACAAAAAATTATTATTGGGACTTCAGGATCGCCAAGCCCTTTTACAACGGTCGATGAAAAAGGGGAATTGGTTGGTTATGATATTGATGTGGTGAAAGCCATATTTAGCGAGTTACCTCAATATGAAATTAGTTTTGAAGTGACTGAATTCTCATCTGTTTTAGCTGGACTTGACTCTCAGCGTTATCAAGTTGGTGCCAATAATTATGCTATGAATGAAAAGCGCAAAGAAAAATATTTCTATTCCGATCCAATTTTTAAAAACCAGTATGTTATTGCTGTGGCTAAAAGTAACAATGACATTAATCGCTTTTCTGATCTTCAAGGAAAATCAACTGAAGTCACACCAGGACTTAATTATGCGACAGCATTAGAAACCTACAATGAACAAAATCCCAATAATCCTGTTAAAATTGTTTATAGTGAAGCCGATTTACTACCTGTGTTGCAACATGTCGAGAGTGGTCAATACGACTTTCAATTAATAGATAACGTGATGCTATCGCAATATATCAATGAACATAAACTCAATCTCAAAACGATAGAATTAAGTCAAGAAGATGGTGATCGTATTGGTTCTCCATTTAGTTATTTGTTAATTAGTAAAGGCGCAAGTGGTGAGCGATTAACTCAAGATATTAACCAAGGTATACAAAAAATTATCAATAATGGCAAACTAACGGCAATCAGCCAACACTATTTTGGTGCGGATTACTCACCTAAATAAGCTTTGTTCTGTTAGATAACCGAGTTTATTTGTTACGCTAATGGCAAATACACATCGGTTATCATCTCTGATGTTGGAATAGTTAATCCTACATTTACGTAATGAAAAATCGGTGGATAACTGCCTATTTTCTCTCTACTTTGTGGTAACCACTGTTCAAGTAAATAGATAATAGCTTGGTTATTATTTCGCGAACCAATATCACGAGCCTTGGCACAACGGAGCGCGGGAATAGTTTTACTGACAATGCCATAGGCATTTTTAGCAATAGGTTTGTCTATTGAAATAGCAAAATCGACGTGATGCTGTTCTAACGGTGTGATAGCGGGATTGGTGTAATGGATACCATAACATCGGTATTTTTCGTTATCGAATAAGTTGTTCTCTTGTCGCCATTTAATGAGTTTATTGACAGTTTCATGTTCTAACAGTGGCGAACCATGATGTTCGATAACCGCTAAATTTGTTGCGGGAAATCGCACAATTTCAACATCCATAATAACCTCAGTCACGTTATCTTCGTATCCTACTTATAATCATACTGAAATTCTTCATTGTTACTAGCATTGATTATTAAATATTATAAATTGACTTGACAAGCTAGCGGCACAACCAGATAATGGCGCCGTTTTTTTAACCTAAACTTTTTATTATAGCGAGGTGGCAAAATGCCTGTAGTTAACACTTTATCTTAATGCCGGCACGGTATTTTCTATCATATTGTATTTTTGCTTTTACCTCTCAAAGCATTCTCGTTGCACTTCAATTTATAGATTTTTGCCTTGTCGGTTTTCCCTTATATTTTTGGAGAAAACATCATGACAATGGAATCTTATATTCAAAATTTAGAATTAATTAAATATCCAAGAACACCCCATTTACAGGGTTCACGCTTACAATTTGGTGATAGCACCGACGGACAGCGTGCTTATAACCAGTTACATAATTGCTATATTGTCGTTGAAGAAAAACTCGATGGCGCTAACTGTGCTATAAGCTTTTCGCAAAGTGGCGAACTGTTATTACAATCGCGCGGCCATTACTTAATGGGAGGTTCAAGAGAGCGTCAATTTAATCTATTAAAACACTGGGCTAGTGTACATGAACATTGGCTATTAGAGCGGTTAGAAGATCGTTATATCATGTATGGTGAATGGTTACATAAAAAACACACTATCTTTTATGATGCATTACCTCACTATTTTTGTGAATTTGATGTTTGGGATAGACAGCAACAATGTTTTTTATCGACCCAAAAGCGGCATCAGCTATTAGCTAATGGTCCGGTTTTATCGGTACCGGTGCTATTTGCTGGGCAAGCACCGACTAAATTAGCTGACTTATTAGCGTTAGTTAAACAGTCTTTAGCCAAAACTCAGCATTGGCAGGCTTGTTTTGAAAAAATAGTCACACGTGACAAGATTGATTTAGCCAAAGCGTGGCAGCAGTGTGACCGCTCGGATTTAATGGAAGGGCTGTATTTAAAAATCGAAAGCGAACATCACACAATCGATCGTTTAAAATGGGTGAGACAAGATTTTGTACAAGCTATTTTAGACGCTGGTCAACACCATTTAGAGCAGCCGTTTATTGCCAATCAACTTGCTGATAATGTCGATTTATACGCACCACAGTTAACCGTCAATTGGAATCAGCAAGTTGGCGTAGGGAGATAAATAATGGACTATTTACAATTACAACAGCAAGTGGCTAATAGTATTGCTAAAGATAATTTCGATGACTGGTTAACGTGTATTCCAGCATTAACTGCGCTTATTACCACACCACAAGACCCGTTGCATCATGGTGAAGGTAATGTTTGGATACATACACAAATGGTATTGCGCGCATTAATTGAACAAACTGAGTTTGCAAAAGCCACCGAGGAGCAACAATTTGTATCATTTATGACAGCGTTGTTACATGATATTGCTAAACCAGAAACCACCGTGATTGATGAGGTCACGGGTAAAATCAGTCAACCAAGACACTCCCAAAAGGGGGAAATTCGTAGCAGAGTATTGTTGTGGCAAATGGCCGTCCCTTTTGAACTACGTGAACAGATATGTCGTATTATCGCTGTTCATCAAGTTCCGTTTTTTGCGTTAAGTGATACGCATCAGCGCTATTCACCCCAATACCTTGTGCATCGTCTGTCATGGCAATTACCGGTTTGGATGCTTTGCCTGCAAGCGAAAGCGGATATGCTGGGGCGTATATGTGCTGATAAAGCTAGAACTTTGGATGAAGTGGAGTTATTTAAACAACTCGCGCTAGAAGAAGAGTGTCTGTATCAACCTCGCCAATTTGTTGATGATCATACGCGAGTACACTATTTTCGCGGCAGTAATGTCTTGCCTGATTATGCACTATATCCACAACAAGGATCAAAAGTGATATTGATGTCTGGTTTACCGGCTTCGGGCAAAAATAGTTGGGTGAGTAAGCATTATCCAACATGGCCGGTTGCTTCTTATGATGATGCGCGCAGTGAACTCAAATTAAAGCATGGCGAAAATGAAGGATTAGTGATTCAATTTGTATTAGCTAAGGTGAAACAATGGTTACGAGATAAGCAGCCTTTTATTTGGAATGCTACCCATTTGTCACAGGATATGCGGCAAAAAGCACTCGATTTACTCTATGCTTATCACGCCGAGGTTGAAATCGTTTATATAGAACAACCGGAACAAGAGTTATATCGGCGTAATTTAAAACGCGATACAAGCTTAGCGAATAAAAAAATTCAGCGCATGTTTAGTAAATGGCAAGTTCCCTTACCGACCGAAGCACATCAGGTTAGCTATGTGATAAATCAGTAATTAACACAATTTTCAGCAATAGAATGGGGCTTTATTTAGCCCCATATTTGTCAATTGATAGCTATGAAAGGGTTAAACTCCATTATCTTTAATCACTTTTTGATACCAATAGAAGCTATCTTTTTTGATACGATTTAGTGTTTTTAAGTCATGATCATCTCGATCAACATAAACAAAGCCATAACGTTTTTTAAATCCTTGATGAGAACTTAATAAATCAATGACTGACCATGGGCAATAACCAAATAACTCAACACCATCTTCAATTGCATCATGACAAGCTGAAATATGAGCTTTAATATAATCAATGCGATAATCATCATGCACTTTATTATCAGGTGTTAATTCGTCCGGTGTACCTAAGCCATTTTCAGTAATGATTAGGGGTAAGCGGTATTGTCGATAATATTCATTGAGGACTAAACGTAAACCCATTGGATCAATTTGTGCACCGTAAGTGCTTGCTGTTAAATTCGGGTTTTTTTCAATTTTAAAGTAACCATACAGATCAAAATCGATATCATTATGTTTAGTGCCAAATGGATGCTTTGCATCTTCCGGCAAATAGCTTGCGACTAATGTTCGATAGTAATTGACCGCAATAAAATCCGGTTTAGCTTGTTTTAAAATGTCGGCATCTTCCGGCTGGGTTTGTGGATAGATACCACAACGTTGTAAATAGTGTTTGTAATAACCTGGGTAATCACCGAAACAATACATTTCTAGGGCATAATTAGTTTTAAAATTATCATTCATTTTAGCTGCCCAAACATCCATTGGTTTGTTACTTGCAGGGTAGGTCATGGTGGATGATACCGCCGGTCCCACTTTGCTTCCCGCAATTAGCTCATGACAATCATTAGTTGCCATCGCATGCGCAACAAACATGTGGTAATCCATTTGTGCTCTCACTTTTTCAGCATCCGCTGGTGCGACTTTATACATGTTCATTCGTTCATTAACACGAATCATCAAATTTTGTTCATTATTGATTTGCCAATGTTTTACCCGATCGCCAAATGCTTTATAGCAGACCTGAGCATAGCGTCTAAACGCATCGACACAACGGCGGTCTTGCCAACCATTATATTTATCAACTAATGCAAAAGGTAAATCAAAATGATAAAGGGTGATAAATGGAATGATACCGTTTTTGATTAATTCGTTTATTACTCGATTATAAAAATCGATCCCAGCTTGATTTATTTCACCATCGCCATCAGGAATAATACGTGCCCAAGATATCGAAAAACGATAAGTTTTTAAGCCCAACTCTTTAAACAACGCAATATCACTCTCTACATGGTGATAAAAATCACTGGCAACTTTGCTATCGGCTTGTACTGCTGAGCGCTGAAATGAATTATAATCAGCAACTGTCATTCCCTTGCCATCGGCATCCCATCCACCTTCAATTTGAAATGCAGAAGAGGATGCACCCCACCAAAAATCCTTAGCAAATGTTTTCATATTTTTACCTCTAAACTTGAATAAATAATAATTGGTCTTGATAACTAACGTCGATATCTTTGGTGTAATCGACATTTTTATATTGTTCTGAATTAACGACAATTATTGATGTTGTTAAATCATATTGTTGTTGTTTAATCTTATCGATGTCAAAGGATACAATTTTAGTCCCTTGTTTAATGTGTTGCCCCACTTCAACATAAGATTGAAAATAGTTGCCTTGCAGGTTTACCGTATCGATACCAATATGGATTAGTAACTCTAATCCATTATCTAATTTTAAACCTATGGCATGTAAAGTGGGATAAAGTACTGTAACTGTGCAATCTGCTGGCGCAATGACTTCACCGATTTCTGGATATATAGCGACACCTTTACCCATCGCGCCAGATGCAAACACTTCATCTTTAACTTCACTAAGTGCAATAACATGCCCTTTGATAGGCGAGGTAATAGTCTGATCGGAAAGTAATAAATCTGGGCTATGCGTTTGGTTTGATGTAGACATTTCCTCGCTTGGTAGATCTTGAAATCCAACAATCATCGTTAAAATGCATGAACCGAAAAAAGCAAAAGATATGCCAATTAAATAGCATAAAAATGCAGTTGTACCGGCTTCAGCGTAAACAGGAATGGTTAATACCCCTTGATTGGCAAAAGCAGTACCGTACGATCCTCCCCAGCCCATTAGCCCGCCAGCGATAGCGCCACAAATAACCGCACAAATCATCGGTTTTTTTAATCTTAAATTTGCACCATAAATTGCGGGTTCAGTAATCCCAAATAAAGCGGTAATGGTTGCCGATGCCGCAACTGTTTTTAAATTTTTATTTTTGGTTTTGAAAAATACACCTAATGCCGCGCCAGCTTGTGAAAAGTTTGCCGCTCCAGCGAAAGCAAGTAAGTTCTGGCGACCAGTTTGCGCTACGTCATTAATGCCGATTGGCACAATTGCCCGATGTGCACCAAAGATGACTAATATACACCAGATACCACCAATAAATGCCCCTAATAAAATAGGGCTAACACCCATAATGTAGTAATAGATCCAGTTTATAAATTCGCCAATGTAGATGCCAATAGGACCGAAAATTAGTAATGTAGCTGGTATCATAATCAGTAATGAAAAGGTTGGTACCATGATAATTTTCAATACTTCAGGGATGATAAATTCTAAAAATCTTTGTACGTAACTTAAAATGAATATGGCTAAAATAATTGGAATAACGCTAGAGGTGTAACTTGCTTTGGTTAATTCAATAGTAAACAGAGTGACTTCTGTTTTACTTGCCATTAACGTGACAATTGATGGATAGCACAGCGTTGCCCCTATGATCATCGATATAAATTCGTGGGCTTTAAATACTTTTGCAGCGGTATAGCCTAGTATTATTGGCATGAAGTAGAAAACTGCATCTGATGCAGCATGTAAAATCGTATAGGTGTTGTAAGTTTTGATATCTGTTTGATAGTAATAATTACCAATCATAACAGCAATCGCTAAAATTCCTTTTAACATACCAGATGCGGCAATTGCCGGAATCACGGGCGTAAAAATAGCAGCAAAAGCGTTAAGAATTTTTACGCCAATTGATACTTTAGGTGGCGTTTGTTCGCTGGTCTCTAATTTTCCGAGTAATGGTATGATTTCTTGATAAATTTTGGTGACTTTATTTCCTAGTACCACTTGATATTGTCCACTGCTTTCTACAACCGAAATAACGCCTTCTGTTTGTAATAATTTTTCACGATTCGCTTTGTTGCTATCAACTAATTGAAATCTTAAACGAGTAAAGCAATGCGTTAAGCTAACAACATTAGCTTTACCGCCGACTAATTGTAAAATTTGTTGTGCAATTGTTTGATAATCCATTATTTTCTCCATTACATTACCGAATGGTTACACACTGATAAAAACTAAAACCTGCCAAATAAGGTATAGGGAATATCGGTTATAAAAATTTATAGAAGATATTTTCTGCTAATTTGTAAAATTATTTTTATCGTTGTTTGACTTACTTCAAGCTAACATAGTTTAAAAATTTAGACAAGATGGATTTGTTTGTTGCTAAATATCTAATTTAGATATATTTTTACATAAAGTAATTATAAGAAATAAAATGTTGTTCAAATGAAAGTGGCAAAAAAAAGATCGTATTTGTTGTTGTGTATTGTGTTTTTTTTCTGGTATGCACAATATATTTATATTCCTTATCAAACCCCTTATTTAGCTGCAATCCATATGACGACCAATTTTATTGGTATGGTGGTTAGCGCCTATGGTGTTTCACAGTTATTTTTACGCATACCGGTTGGGTTATTAGCCAATGTTAAAGAAAAGCATAAGATATTTATTGTATTAGGATCATTTTTAGCTGGATTTGCTTCAATTATTCGTCTTATACAGCCTACAGGTTGGGGATTTTTGATTGGTAATATTATTTCAGGATTTGCCAGCGCCATGTGGATATCATTTATGGTGTTGTTTATGGGGTTTTATCCTAAATCGAAAAAAAGTTATGCCACTAGTTTAATTATTATGGTAAATAATCTTGGTATTTTTTTAGCATTTTTATCAAGTACCTTGCTATTTGAATATTTCGGGATGCAATTTATCTGTTTACTTAGTTGTTTAAGCGGATTTATTGCTTTTATCTTAGCTTTCAGACTGAAATACCCTGAAAGAATTCATCACAATTTTGAATATCATAATTTGCTTAACGTGTTTTTTGATCGCAAATTACTGTTTTTTTCTTTGTTGGCTTTGATTCAGCAGGGGATACAAATGTCGACAACCATGTCATTTACTAATCAGATATTAAGTGGATTAGGTGCAAGTTCAAGCTTAATTGGTTTATCTTCAATAATTTATATGTTGGCATCAGTCCTGTTTGGTAAAGTGGGGGCAAGTAACTTGGTTAATAAATTAAGTATATCTACTTGGATTATTCTGTCTTTTATGTTGCTGGCGTTATATTGCATTTTGATACCGCAGGTTTCATCACCTTATGCCATTTTATTACTACAAATTATTCCTGGGATGGGTACAGGAATATTATTTTCTTTTTTAACGTTTGAAGCAACATCTACTATTCCAGCTTATGCGCGATCGGCAGCGATGGGATTATTTCAAGCGATTTACGCATTAGGTATGACATTGTTTCCTGTTATTGTTGGATACGTGAGTTTACGATATTCAATGCGTATCGCTTATTTAATTTTAGCGATTATGGCTATCTTGGGGGCTGTTGTGTATGGGATTTATCATTTAAAAATAAATAAAAAACAGGATTGATGTTTTTTGTTACAGCCTTGATATATATGAATTTAAACAAAAGAGGTGAATGTTATCAGTTAAAGTAATATAACACCTGCTTGCATAGGGTTGAGTTAACCAAAGCCCATCAATGGTATTGATGTGATGAATCCATCTGATTATTGTTGTACAGATGAATTAGTACTGTGATAAGAACCAAGTAATGGCGATAAGATCAGCTGAGCCACCGGGACTTAAATTACGTTTTATCAACTCATTATCAAGCTGATTTAATTTTTGTTGGCCATGAGTATGAATCACACCACCGTGTAAAATCAGTTTTTTAGCTTGTTGTTGGACAAAGGCTAATCCATCAAGTCCCCCTCTTGCAACCAAATTGGTATCTTGGTTAAAGGCGAGCAGATATAATAAGGTTTGTAATAAGCAAGTTTCCTCATCGTAACCACTTTGCTGCATATTTTTTAAAATAGGTAATGAAATGTTTTTAACTGTTGCGTAACCTGACTCCGCTTCACCCCGTGCCCCAGGAAGATTATGCAGTTTATACAGCTTTTCGCCAATTGAATGAGATCGATTATGTTGTTTTAATTCCTTATTGACGATACCTTGGCATATTATTGATACTTGCTCGCAAATTGTTTGCATTTGACATGCTAAGCCGAGTTGTTCCAGTTTGCCTATAGCGCCAAGTAATAAACCGAAAGCAAATATACCACCTTTATGGGTATTGATTTGATTAGTTGCATTAAACATGGCTTGTTCACATTGCATGCCTAAGGGTCTAATACCGTCTAAAAAAACAGTGGGGTCTTGATGAGCCGATTGTTTACCATATTGATAAAACTGTTCAAACCAAGTTGAAATAGCTGAAATGCTTTGGATAAATGTTTGAAAATCCATATCACGGTGTGCGCCATTATTGTTCATATCAACTAGCCCAGGCTTAGGCGATAAGCAAATTTCCTTAATTAATGCCTTAATAGCTAGTTGCGCAGGTAAACTAAAGTTGTTAGGGTTGATGAGTTGCGATTCTAATAATGTCACTTGCTGTGAATATTTACTCATTATTGTCTAATACCTATCATACGGTTACTGTATTTTGGTTGTATTAACGAGATGCTTAGGGTGTGCTAAGTTGATCTCGTTTAATGTATTTTAAGTCTATTATCTAAAGCTCTGTAATAGGTGTTAACCATTTATACTCAAATCGGCGGATTGCACTCCTATTTCATCCACCTAATTATTTAGCAACTAGATGGATTTATTATCACGACTAAAAATCACCATGTGAATGTGGCACAATCACTTCTCGAGTACCATTATGACTTGGTGCACTAATAATACCTTCAATCTCCATTTGTTCAACTATCCGCGCTGCTCGGTTATAACCAATTCTAAATTTTCGTTGTACACTAGAGATAGAAGCCCTACGCGTTTCAACCACAAACTCTACAACTTGATCAAATAGCGGATCGAGATCTTCATCAATGTTGTCAGCATGACTGCTATCATTATCATCGGTTGATACCGTCACATTTTCAATATATTTTGGTTTGCCGCGAGCTTTCCAGTCTTGCACAACTGCATGAACTTCTTCATCACGTACAAAAGCGCCATGTACACGAATAGGAATCGAACTATTCGGCGCTAAATACAGCATGTCCCCCATGCCAAGTAGTGATTCGGCGCCCATTTGATCTAAAATAGTACGTGAATCAATTTTACTTGATACAGTAAAAGCAATACGGGTTGGAATATTGGCTTTAATCAATCCTGTGATAACATCAACCGATGGGCGCTGGGTGGCTAACACAAGGTGAATGCCCGCAGCTCTCGCTTTTTGAGCTAGGCGCGCAATTAATTCTTCAACTTTTTTACCAACAGCCATAATTAAATCGGCAAATTCATCGACCATAACCACAATGTAAGGCAATTTTTCCAATGTTGGCATGTTAAGATCCATGCTATCGGTAGGTTTCCACAGTGGATCAGGAATAGGTCTACCCATCTCTTGTGCTTGTTTTATTTTTTCATTATAGCCGGCAATGTTGCGGACACCTAAAGCTGACATTAATCGGTAACGTCTTTCCATTTCGTTTACACACCAATTAAGTGCGTTCGCCGCATCTTTCATGTCGGTAACCACTTGCGTTAATAAGTGCGGTATACCTTCATAGATAGAGAGTTCAAGCATTTTAGGGTCGATCATAATAAACCTGACATCTTCAGGTTGTGATTTGTATAAGATGCTTAAAATCATCGCATTAACCCCCACAGATTTACCAGAACCTGTGGTGCCTGCGACTAATAAATGTGGCATCTTAGCTAAATCTGCAACAACCGATTGCCCTGAAATATCTTTTCCTAATACGATAGTCAATGGTGATTGTGCATTGCGAAATTGTGGGCTGTCTAATACTTCTCTAAAGTAGACGGTCTGCCGGTTTTTATTAGGTAACTCGATACCGACATAAGGTTTACCCGGAATAACTTCAACAACTCGCACTGAAGGCATTGATAGTGAACGAGCAAGATCGCGATCGAGTGTTGAAATTCGCGCAGCTTTAATACCGGGAGCTAGTTCAATTTCAAAGCGGGTGATCACAGGTCCTGGCATATAATCAACAACTTTGGCTTTAACACGATAGTCGGCTAAACTTTTTTCAATCAGTTCAGACATTGCATTTAATGCAGCATGATCGACTTCAATTCGCGTTGTCGGCGGTGCAGTTAATAAATCCAATGACGGTAGTGGCGTTGTTGGTTTTGGTAGTGGTTTATCATCACGTCTTAATAATGGGTGAATTAAGCTATCGTTTTCATCATCAATGGTAATTGGGGTATTGTGACTTTGTTCAACCTCTGTATCGTCTAGATAGATGTCATCTATGACAGGATTTTCATTTTTTAACGATTCAAGATCGACATCTTCGGGGATGTGCCTTTCAATCTCGGGTGTAGGATGTTCAATCTGAGTTTCGGGTTCTTGATGTGTTACTTGCTCAACGTCTTGAGTCGATGATTCTGGCTCGTTCAATATAAATTGGTTTGAATCGATTGTATTGTTCGCTAAGGTAGATTCGTTATTATTTAACGTAAATAACGGTTTGCTAGGCGCATCTGAAATGGTGTATTTATTTTCATCAAAAGGCTGCACTTTTTCTGAGTCTTTTGTTGTTTGATTTGCTGTTGCTTGTGGATCATTGGCTAAATTTGATTGTGGCAACGTAGCATTAGTTTGATCTTGTGAGAGCGCTAACTTTCGTTCATTCATATTTTTTATAATCACTTCCATACGCGCTAAAATATCGTTTGGATCCAGATCTTTTTTAGGCTCATCATTAACTGGTGTGCTAGAT
Source organism: Gilliamella sp. B2838 (assembly GCF_026536185.1). NCBI lineage: Bacteria > Pseudomonadati > Pseudomonadota > Gammaproteobacteria > Orbales > Orbaceae > Gilliamella > Gilliamella sp. B2838. Next base: position 237,290 of record NZ_JAFNOO010000002.1, on the reverse strand, counting down.
AAATCAGGTTGATTGTTAGTCGTTTGCTCAAGTGACTGTAACAATTGCTCTGCGGTTTGGATTAATGCTTCATCATCCTTATTGAGTGTTATAGGATTGTTTTGTTCAAGCTGATTAGTGGCATCTACATGATTAATCACTTTTTCTTCATTGGCTGTTATAGATAAAGGTTGCTCTGTATCTAAATTGACTTTATTGCTCTCTAATGGAATAACAACAGGCTGCTCTTTTGTTTGCGTTGTTAGTGCAATGTCTTTATCCCGCTGTTTGGTAACAGTGTGAGTGCTTGCACTGGTTTTATGTGATGAAAATAACCAGGTAATCGGCGTTAAAAGCAGCATGACTAACGCCCCAAGTTTTTCCATCAGTAGTAACCATGATAATCCCGTTAATAGGGTTATACAGGCAAGGCTAACAATGAGTAATATAATCGATGCGGTAAAGCCATTCATTATAGGTAATAGGCTTTCGATAACAATTGAACCTAGGTATCCCCCAGCTTGAAATTGTTCTGCATCACGAATATTTAAGGTAAAAAAACCAGTACTGCTAAAGATAAACGCTAAAATACCAATGATTCTGAATGATATACTAAAATAGTTAATAGGCGCATTAGCATGACGATAAAAATAGCTCACTAATTGCAAACTAAAAAATAGTGCAAAAAAAGGAACACTGTAAGCAATAAAGCCTAAAAATTGGAATAGTATATCCGATGCATATGCACCAATATAGCCGCAATAATTGCTGATAGGGGTATGCCAAGCAGTACGTGACCAGCCGGGATCTGATGCATTGTAAGAAAATAGTGATAAAAATAAGCAGGCAGATAACGCTATTATTATTAATAAAATGAATTGGCTAAATATCTGTCTTCTGGTTGTTTTTGGCTTTTTCAAGTACGTACCTAAAAACGATTGCAATTAAAATTGGTGGCATTTTATCATAAATTACTTTTGCTCACAGAGTGAATAAAATATAAAACGTAATTTATTGTGACTGTGAGCGATTAATTGCCATTAGATTTTTATTAAACCTTTGTCCATTTTTGACATAATTTTGGGCATTTTTAATATTTGCTGCAATTTCGGCTTCGGTAAGTTGCCGAATTATTTTCGCTGGTGATCCCATAATTAAGCAGCCTTCTTGATAAGGTAAACTATGAGTAACTAAAGAATTAGCACCAACCAGACAGTTTTTAGCAATTTTGGCATGATTTAAAATCGTACTTCCCATTCCGATTAAGACATTATCTTCAATTGTGCAGCTATGAAGAATCACATTATGGCCAATTGTAACATTTTCACCAACAATACACGGTATGTTAGTCTCGATATGCACAGTACAATTATCTTGAATGTTGCTGTTTTTGCCAATATGAATACTTGCAATATCACCTCGTAATACCGCGTTAAACCAGATGGATACCCCTTGCTCAAGCGTCACATTACCAATAATATCAGCCGATTTGGCAATAAAACAATCTGGGTGAATTTGTGGGCATAAATCATCTAATTGATAAATCATGGTTATTTCCTTTTAATATTTTTGACACTCAAAAATAAGCCAACCGCAAGAAAATTGCACAACACCATAGAACCAACCATTAACCACTCTGTGGTATTATCATTAATTGGTGTTACCGTTTTATGAATCGAGACTAGCATTGATAATGATATACCAATTGCTCCTGCTATGGCGAATCGAATGGTACCAGCAAGTGACGATGCTGTACCGGCAATATGCGGATAGAAGTCTAATACCACAGCCATACTATTACCACCAACTGTTGACATGCATCCAATGTAACCTGAAATACACACGACCAAATAGATAAATCCAAAATTAAATAATGTTCCAATCAAAAGTCCTATCGCCATGATAAATTGGATTAACAGCCCTAATTGCATCATTTTGATAGAACCAACAAGTTTAACAAAGCGGCTATTTAAGGTATTCATCATTACCATTACCACAATATTAAGTGCAAAATAGTAACCAAAATTGGTGGATGCAACGCCATGTAAGTTCATGTAAACAAAAGGTCCTAAACTTAAAAATGAAAATAATCCAGCACCAGCAAATGCGCCTATTAGCATATAAGTTAAGGCTTGGCGATGTCGAAATAGTGTAATGAAATTACTTAATATTCGAATGATACTAAATTTATCACGTTTAGCTTTGGCAAGTGTTTCTGGAATATAACTTACCACCAAACCAAACCAAAGCAAATGATTGCCATTAGGCAAATGGTATAAAAGTTTGCTTGCCAATTAAACCAATACAAAATAAAACCACCTATGATCGGCGCTAATAATGGTGCTACGTTAGAGATTAACATCACAAAGGACATCATTTTTGAAAACTCATCACGGTCACGATAAATATCTTTCATTAAAGCATTAATCACTATTGTGGTTGCAGCAGCTGCAATCCCATGGAAAAAACGTGCAGTTATCAATTGATTAATATTGCCAGCAATAGCACAACCAAAGGCGGCAAAAACAAAAATAATCAGACCAATAATAAGAATATTTCGCCGGCCATAACTGTCTGTAAGTGGTCCAAATAAGAGTTGGCCAAAGGAAAACCCTAATAAATAACAGCTAATTGTAAGTTGAACGGTTGCATCAGCTACATTAAAGTCGTGAGCAATTGTTGGCATACTCGGTAAATACATATCAATGGATAAAGGCATTAACATAGATAGCAATCCAAGGATAAAGATCAGTGCTTTTTTAGAAATTTTAAATTCTACTTGAGTATTTGAGTTTTGCACGTTTGGGTTCCTATAAAGTTCTTCAACTAAAAGTGCATGATGATGTGGCAACATAATCGATAATACCGTTAATTATGACTTAACGGTATTTATTGACTTTAAGAGACAATCATTTATTCACTTTTATTGTTACGATAAAATTTGAAGCTAACTAAAAGAGTTGATTTCTTCTTCAGTAAGTGGACGGTATTCGCCCTCAGGAATATCTAGCATAATGGTGCCAATTTGTTTTCGATGTAACTGAACAACATGATTGTTGACTGCGGCAAACATACGTTTAACTTGATGATATCGACCTTCACTTATGGTTAGCTCTGCGTGATATGGGTCAATAATATTTAGTTTAGCCGGCTTTGTGAGTGACTTCTCACTTTTTAGTTGAATGCCTTTGGCAAATATCTCGATGAGTTCGATGCTTAGGGGATGTTCAACTGTGACTTGATAGACTTTTTCACAATGATGTTTAGGTGAAGTAATACGATGTGACCACTTACCATCGTCTGTTAATAGTACTAAACCTGTTGTATCAAGATCTAATCTGCCGGCTGCGTGCAACTTTTCAGCCATTGGTTCGTCGATAAAATATAGAATAGTTGGATGATCGGGATCATCGGTTGAGCAAACATAACCTTGTGGTTTATTAAGCATAAAATAACGATGTTCGGTGACTGGCACAATTTCGACGCCATCGTACTCAACAACTTGTGCAGGTGATATTTGGTGGGCGCCTGATTTTATTATTTCGCCATCAACAGTCACTTTTTGTGCTCTAAGTTCTTTATTCACGATTGTTCTGCTTATACCTAAGTGATGAGCTAGAAATTTATCTAATCGCATAATCTGAGTAATCTTCCTCTGTTTTAAAAAGGTGTATAAATATCAAAACGGTGATTTTTAGTTTTAATTTCGGCTGTTGGTTTTTGCTCGGCTAAAAATGGCGCATAATCAGGTCGTTTAACGACTACGCGTTTTTTAGCTAATTGTCGTGCCGGTTCAAGCAAGTTATCTGAATCTAAGTCACTACCCACTAACTGTTGAAAAATGCGCATCTCTTTTTTGACTAGTGCACTTTTTTGTCGATGTGGAAACATTGGATCGAGATACACCACATCGGGTTTTTCGTGCAATGACAATAGACCTGTTTGGCTTGAATTATAAAACATGTTTAACCGTTGCGGTAACCAATTGCCTATTATTGGATCTTGGTAACCTCGCTGTAAACCATCAGCTAATAATGCAGCCACAACGGGATGCCTTTCAAACATTGTGACATGACAACCGATTGCTGCTAATACGAATGCATCACGACCGAGTCCAGCTGTTGCGTCCACAACTGTTGGTAAATACTCACCTTTTACACCTACTGCTTTGGCAATGGCTTCACCACGCCCACCGCCAAATTGGCGGCGATGCGCCATTGCCCCTGATACAAAATCGACTTTTATCGCACCAAGTTTTGGCTCATCAGTTTTTTGTAATACGAGTTGATGGTTATCTGTTACTAATGCAAAGGGAATAGTTGGGTTTAAGGTTAACCACTGCTCAGCTAATAATTTTAGCTGAGCTAGGTTGGCGTTAGTGGATACCATAGTGACGAAGCAGAGCCTCAAGTTGGGGTTCACGTCCACGGAAATTTTTAAATAATGTCATGGGTTCATCACTGCCACCTTGCGACAAAATATTATCCAAAAAGGCATTACCCGTTTTAGCATTGAAAATGCCTTCTTCTTCGAAGCGTGAAAAGGCATCGGCTGATAACACTTCGGCCCATAAATAACTGTAATAACCAGCGGCATATCCGCCTGCAAAAATATGACTAAAAGCGTGAGGGAATCGTCCCCATTCAACTGTTGGTACGACAGCAACTTGTTTTCTAACCTCTGCCAGAGTGGTTAAGATATCAGGGTTTTTCTGGCTATGAAGTTTAAAATCAAATAAGCCAAACTCTAATTGACGTAAAATAAATAGAGCGGCTTGATAGTTTTTCGCATCGAGCATTTTTTCTAGCATTTCTGGTGGTAAAGGCTCACCGGTTTGATAGTGTCCTGAAATGAAGGCTAATGCTTCAGGTTGCCAGCACCAGTTTTCTAAAAATTGACTCGGTAATTCAACCGCATCCCAAGCTACGCCATTAATACCTGCAACTGATGATACATCAATTTCGGTTAACATATGATGCAAGCCATGACCAAACTCATGGAATAGGGTGGTTACTTCGTCATGCGTAAATAACGCGGGTTTATCACCAATTGGTCGATTAAAGTTACAAGTTAAATAAGCAACGGGTTTTTGTATGTGACCATCGGCAAAACGCATGCGGCCGATACAATCATCCATCCATGCACCACCACGTTTATGTTCACGAGCATACAAATCAAGATAAAAACTGCCTTTTAGCTCGCCACTAGTATTATATAAATCATAAAATTTGACATCAGGGTGCCAAACTTCAACACCTTGTCGTTCTTTAGCGGTAATACCAAAAATACGATGGACAACTTCAAATAAGCCATTTATCACTCGTTGTTCAGGAAAATAAGGTCGGAGTTCTTCGTTATTAATGGTATAAAGGTATTGTTTTTGTTTTTCACTGTAATAGGCAATATCCCACGGTTTGATATCGCTGGCACCAAAAAATTCATAGGCATAGCGTTTCAACTCCGCTAATTCTTTTTCACCTTGTGGTTTGGCTTTATTAGCTAAATCAGTCAAGAACTCAGTAACTTGATGGACTGATTGCGCCATTTTAGTGGCTAAAGATTTGTCAGCATAAGTATCAAAGCCAAGTAATTTAGCGAGTTCATCTCTTAACGTTAAAATCTGCTCGATGATTTGTGTATTATCCCATTTACCCGCGTTCGGACCTTGATCCGAAGCCCGGGTATTATAAGCTTGATAGAGCTCAAAACGTAACTCACGGTTATCACAATAAGTCATAACAGGTTGGTAACTTGGAATATCTAAAGTAATTAGCCAGCCTTCTTGTCCTTTTGATTTGGCTTGTTCTTTTGCTGCAGCAAGCGCACTTTCAGGCATACCTGACAACTGTTTTTCATCTGTTATCAGTTTTGTCCAGCCCATCGTTGCATCCAATACATTGTTGCTATATTGTGATGATAATTCTGATAATTTGGCAACAATTTCACCATAACGTTTTTGTTTATCATCAGGCAAGCCTATTCCTGACAATTCAAAATCACGTAACGCGTTATCAATTACTTTTTTTTGTGCTTTGCAAAGCTTATTGTAATTGTCGCTTTGTTTAAGTTGTTTGTAAGCTTGATAGAGAGGCTTATGTTGTCCAACCCATGTGCTGTATTCTGATAATAATGGTAAACATGCTTCATAAGCTTTACGTAATTCAGGGCTATTTTTTACAGAATTAAGGTGGCTGACCGGTGACCAAACTCGCCCAAATTTTTCATCCATTTCATCAATAGGTTGAATTAAGTTGTCCCAAGTATATTCACTATTTTGTTTTAGCACTGTTTCAATTGTGTTGCGACAATTGTTTAAAGCTTGCTTTACAGCAGGTAGAACATGCTCAGGCTTGATTTGAGAAAATAGCGGTAATGGAGCATTGGTTAATAATGGGTTGGTCATGTTTCGATACCTTTCTACAAAGATTTTATCTAATGAGTGAACATTATGTGCGGGTAAAAAAACGCAAGTCAAGTATTTTGTGTTAAGGAATAGTTTATAATCCCATTAATTTGCGTTCACGCTGCCATTCAGTTGGTGTATAGGTTTTGATAGATAATGCGTGGATACGATTGTCATTAATGAATTCGGCTAAAGGTGCATAAATCAATTGTTGTTTTTTGACTCGGCTCAAATCTGCAAATAGTTCACTGACTGCAATAACCTGAAAATGACTACCATCGTCAGTCATAACATATACATTGTCAAGGTTAAGGGAACTATTTAATTTGTCTATAATTTGTTGTTTGTCCATGATTGTAACTCAGTATGAATATTCTAACTTTATATTAAGTTGTTTAAGCTAATATTTATGTTTGGTAATAACACAACAATATGAATTAAACCATAATAACTGGCTGTAAGTCATACAGTGCAATTAGAGTTTGTAATTGCGGATTAATGCCCATTAATTTGGTTTGATATTTAGTACAAAAATAAACTAATGTTGCTAGTCCAGAAGAGTCAACTCGAGTTAACTGAGCAACATCAATAGTTGTAACGCCATTTAAAATACTATGCTGAGTTGACCATATTTCATTAAGGGAGTGAGCATCTAGCTCACCCTTTAAATATAAGACATTATATTGTTTGTCTGCTTTGATTCGAGACATCATAGGCTAGCCTTTTGGTTTAGCATTAGGATCAATTTTACGATTTGAAAGATCAGTTAATTGCTTAGTTAATGCATCAATACCATCTTGACGTAATATAGTCGACCACTCATTTTGTTTAGTGGTAATCATACTTACACCTTCAGCAATTAAGTCGTATGCCTTCCATTCCCCTGTGACAGTGTTTTTACGCCATTGAAAATCAATACGTAATGGTTGCTGGCTTTTATCGGGTTGGATTAATAATACGCGAATTGAAACTAAGCTTTTACCTGTTAGGTCTTTTGCAGCTTCAACTTGATAAGTTTGACCGTTATACATCGATAGTGCTTGGGCAAAAGCTTGAACTAAATAGTTTTCAAATGCATTGAAATAAGCGGTACGTTGCGCCTCAGAAGCACTCTTGTAGTAATTACCTAAAATTAATGCACCAGCATATTTAACTTGCACATAAGGTAATAAATCAGTTCTAACTATTTCCTTCAATTTATTAGGATTGGTCTTGATTGTAGCTGATTGAGATTTAATGGTATTAAAAATCTTATCGGCTGCAACTTGCATATCTTTATATGGGTCGTTATCAGCAAGCGCAAATGTGCTGAATGCTAATGCGAATACGAAAAAAATTGCTTGTTTAAATCTGATTAACATAATTACTCCTTACTTTCATTGGTATCTGGTGTAGTTTGTTTTTTATTTTTATCTGATGAACCGCCAATACTATAAAGGAATTTACCGATTAAATCCTCTAAAACCAGTGCTGGTTGGGTATTATTAATGACAAATCCTTCTTGGAAAAATGGTGGTGTTTTGTCTTGTTCTGTAGTTGTGTTGCTTTTGCCGACAGCTTCCGATGCATCTAGATCGTGTTCAAGGTTTTGGTCCAGTCCAAAATTGATATCAATAAACTGTTCGCCTAATAAACCAGAGGTTTTAATCGATAATGCGCTTGAGCTAGGAATTTTATCATATTGTGCATCAATATCTATTGCGACATAAGGTTTATACACATCAATTTCAGATGATTGTAATGTGATGTTATTGACCCGACCAATCACAACTCCACCTATTTTGATTGGTGAACGTGCTTTTAATCCACCAATATTTTCAAATACAGCATAAACACGATAAGTATTATGACTGCTAAATGATGTGGGGTCAGTCACTCTAAAGCATAAAAATAGTACTGAAAGAATAACCAGCACCATAAATAATCCAACGGTAATTTCGACTTTACGACTCATGTTTAATGACCTCAATGACTAAACATTAATGCGGTTAGGATAAAATCTAACCCCAAAATAACTAATGATGAATAGACAACGGTGTTTGTTGTTGCCCGACTAATTCCTTCAGATGTTGGTACACAATCGTAACCATTAAATAGTGCAATCCAAGTACTGGCGATTGCAAAGGCGAAGCTTTTAATAAAACAATTGCCTAAATCATGCCACCAATCAACATTACTTTGAATGGAGGACCAAAAAAAGCCAGCGTCAATTCCTTTCCAGTCTACGCCAACTAAAACACCACCCAAAATGCCAACAGTGACAAAAATAGCCGTTAAAAAAGGCATACTAAAAAAACCCGCCCAAAAGCGTGGTGCAATGATTCGTCGTAGCGGGTCGATTGCCATCATTTCCATGCTTGATAACTGTTCTGTTGCTTTCATAAGACCTATTTCTGCTGTTAAGGCAGAACCCGCACGTCCAGCAAATAATAAGCCTGCAACGACTGGACCTAATTCTCTGAGTAGAGCAAGCGCAACCATCATTCCTAAACTTGCTTCAGCACCAAAGGTGGTTAAAATAAAGTAGCCTTGAAGAGCAAGTACCATACCAATAAACAGACCTGATACGATAATAATAGTCAGTGATTGTACACCGACAAAATAAAATTGTTTGATAAGTAAGGGGAATTGTTTACCAAATTGCGGTCGGCCAATCAGTGCGCCAAATAGCATCATTCCCGAACGCCCAACCATTGCAATGGTATTAATGGTTGCTTGTCCCAGTTTTGCCAGTAAATTCAACATTATTTTATACCTCTGCTTAGGTCTAATTTGTAATCATCAGCAGGATAATGAAATGGAACCGGACCATCAGCCAGTCCTTCCAGAAATTGTTTTACACGCAAATCATCATTGTCACGTAACTGCTGAGCAGTGCCACCTGCAATAATGTGTTGTTCTGCAACGATATAAGCATAATCAGCAATACTTAATACTTCATTCACATCGTGACTAACAACAATACAGGTTAATCCCAGTGATTGATTAATCTCAGCAATAAGTTTAACTATAACGCCCATAGATATGGGGTCTTGCCCTGCAAATGGCTCGTCAAACATAATAAGATCTGGATCAAGTGCGATCGCTCTGGCTAAAGCTGCTCGCCGTGCCATACCGCCAGATAATTCTGAAGGCATCATCTGCGCTGCACCGCGTAAACCAACGGACTGTAATTTCATTAACACTAAATTGTGCAATATGGGCTCTGGTAGATTAAGGTGCTCACGAAGAGGATAAGCCACATTATCAAAGACTGATAAATCAGTAAATAGTGCACCAGATTGGAATAACATACTCATGCGTTTACGGACTTCATATAGTCTTGAACGGGACATGCTGGGTATGTCTTCACCATCAAATAAAATTTTTCCCGCTTGAGGTTTGAGTTGACCACCAATTAGGCGAAGCAGTGTTGTTTTACCTATTCCAGATGGCCCCATAATGGCAGTTACTTTGCCTTTAGGCACATTTAAATTCATATTTTTGTAAATCGGCCGGCTACCTCGATAGAAAGACATATCGTGTATTTCGACCAAATTTTGTTGTAATGTGTTCGTCACATTGATTTCCTACACTACCATAATGAAAGTTGAGCTTATTTTACTTGATATTTGCGAATAATGAAATCTATTAAATAGATTAACCAATTATTGACGAATTTTAGTAGATAAGAATAACTAATTAAATTTTAATAGAAAAGTTTACACTAATTTAGTGGTTTATTGACAGGTAATCATTAAAATTCAATAGAGTAAACATTTTGTCAATAATTATAAATGAGGGCCGTAACCCTCATCTTTTTTTTGATTCTAAAGTCATTACTTGTGATAATTGGTTACGTTAGTTATTCATGCCTTGCTTTTCGTGCTAAATAATTACCAAGACTTTGTACGAGTTGCACAGTGATAATTAATATCACAACTGTAATAATGACAACGGTTGTATCAAAACGTTGATAACCATAGGATATGGCTAAATCTCCAATCCCGCCAGCCCCAACTGCACCAGCCATAGCCGTTGCGCTAATTAAGCCTATTGTTGCTGTCGTCAGGGTTAAAATTAAAGAGCTAAAAGCTTCGGGCAACATAAAGTGCCAAATAATTTGTAATGGTGTTGCTCCCATAGACTCAGCGGCTTCTATAATGCCACTATTGACTTCTAGCAGTGAGTTTTCGACTAATCGCGCAATATAAGGCGCGACGTATACTGTTAGGGGGACAATTGCTGCTGCTGTACCGATCGAACTGCCTACAATGAGTTTAGTGAAAGGTAAGATCGCTACTAATAAAATAATAAACGGTAAAGAGCGTAGCAGATTAATTATTGGGTTGATGATTCGATATATTTTACGACTTTCTAATAATCCTGATGGTCGTGTGGTGACTAAACAGATACCTAGAGGAATCCCCAGTAACGAACCTAGTACCAAAGCAAAAAACACCATTATTAAGGTTTCGTACGACGCTTGAATAAATTGTTCAGCGGTTAGTGTAGTGGCAAAACAAGAACTTAAGTAATTGATAATATTATTTAAGGTTTCCATTTAATTCCTCTCCCATTGTTTAATCTCGGTGACTTGTACACCACACTGACGTAGATATAGTACTGATTCTTCAATATCATTGTTGTTGCCTTTTAATTGAACAAACATACTGCCGAGTACTGTTTTTTCAATTTCTGACATATGGGCAAACAAGATGTTGACGACTACTTTTTGTTTTAATATCAGCGAATTGATGACAGGCTCTGAGGCTGATCTTCCTAAAAATTCGAGTTTGAATAATTGGATATTATCTTTATCACCTTCTATTTCAATTAAGTTTTCAACAACACCAGTTGGGATCTGGTCATTAATCACAGAACTGACAAAGTTTTGAGTAGTATGATGCTTTGGATGACCAAATACGTCCAGTACATTACCATGCTCAATAATTTGACCTTTTTCCATTACCGCGACTTTATGACAAATTTGCTCAATCACATGCATTTCATGAGTAATAAGTACTACAGTGATCTTATATTTTTCATTGATTTTTTTGATTAAATCTAAAATTGATTGTGTTGTTTGTGGATCAAGCGCTGAAGTCGCTTCATCACAAAGTAAAATATCAGGGTCATTCGCCAATGCACGGGCAATACCAATGCGCTGTTTTTGTCCACCAGAAAGTTCCTTAGGGTAGCTATTGGCTTTATCACTTAATCCCACAAACTCTAATAGCTCATAAACTTTTTGTTTTATTGTTTGCTTATCTTTTTTGATTAAAATTAATGGAATAGCGATATTTTCAAATACAGTTTTAGATTCCAGTAAATTAAAATGCTGAAAAATCATGCCAATTTTTTGTCTTACATGACGTAAGTCAGCATTTGATAATTGATTTAGTTGTTGATCTTGGACAATAACATTTCCTGTTGTGGGTTTTTCAAGAAAGTTAATTAAGCGAACTAAGGTACTTTTTCCTGCTCCACTATAGCCAATAATGCCATAGATATCACCTTTATCAATGGTTAAATTAATATTGTGCAGCGCCTGAGTGGTGATGCCGTTTCGCTCATATTGCTTAGAGACATTTTCAAATTTAATCATTATTTAATACCTGTTAATTGGTGTTCTAATTCAATTAATGCTTGCTTAGCAAGTATATATAAATAATTTACAGCTGGCATTATCATGTCTATGTTGATTTCAAATTTTGGATGATGAAGCGCATAAGGGCTTTGTGAACCGAGATTAATAAAAGCCCCCGGTACTTGATGTAGATAGTGGGCAAAATCTTCACCACCTAGTTGCGGTTTAAAATCGATTACTTCATAACCCATTTGCTTAGCGATTGACTGGGCAAATGCAACCCATTTGCTATCGTTAATGACAGAAGGTGGACCATCAAACCATCTTAATTCGGCTTTTGCGCCCATGGCAATCGCGATGTTTTCAATAATACTTTGTAGTTGTTGTTTTACTTTTGCCCTCACTTGTGGTGTTAAAGTTCGCACAGTGCCTTCCATTTCTACTGTTTCGGGGATGACATTCCAAGTGTTACCACCTTGAAATTTTGTGATGCTAACAATAACTGCATCAAGTCCACTTATTGTTCGGCTAGAGATTGTTTGGATGGCACTAACAATTTGAGCCCCTATCACAATGGGATCGATTCCCGATTCTGGTCTTGCTGCATGGGCTCCGACCCCTTTTATTGTGATTTCAATGCGATCAACATTGGCCGAAAAAGGGCCAGCACGTGATGCCATCTGATTGATGGTTAAATTGGGGTTATTATGGAGCCCCAATATTGCATCAACCCCTTTCAATGCACCAATATCTATAAATTGTAATGCGCCGCTAAAGTTTTCTTCTGCGGGTTGAAATAATAAGCGAATCGTACCTTTTAAGTCTTGTTCGTGTTGTTTAAGCAAGTAAGCTGCACCCATTAGAATCGACGTATGTACATCATGGCCACAAGCGTGCATGACATCGGGCGTTTGAGATTTATAATTGCAGGCTGTTTGTTCATTAATCGGTAATGCATCAATATCTGCACGTAATGCGAGCACTGGTGAGCCTGAGCCTATTTCTGCTATGACGCCTGTTTTTGCACCAAGCTCTAAAATTCGAATATGTGCCTTTTGTAAATAATACCTAATTGTTTTGGTCGTTTCATACTCTTGATTAGAAAGCTCAGGATGTTGATGTAATTTTCTAAAAAGCTGATGAATACTGTCTGCAATTGATTCACTCATGGTATATCCAACAAATAATTATAGATAGTATTAACGTAGCATAGCTTAATTTAGCAACCTAATAATCGTTTTTTATATCTTATTCCAAAAAGTTATAAGATAGAATAACTTGGAATAAATGAACTATTTTTTCTATGCTAGAGTAGGGTTAAGTTTATAGCTTATTGGGGATAGTTAATATGAAGCATCGTTTTACAAAATTGCATAAAAATATTTTGGTTTTATCGATATTAAGTTTTCTATTTTTACTAACAGCTTGTGATAATTCTTCAAAGCAAGCCAATAATCAAACTAAAAAAGAGATTAGTATGGGAGTATCACCAGGGCCTTATAATGAATTATTTAAAGACGCAGTGAAACCCATACTTGAGTCTGAAGGTTATAAGGTGAAATTAGTGAGCTTTCCACATTTACTTGAGTCAGATGTCGCTTTAAGTGAGGGCAGTATTGATTTGACCGTGGCACAGCACACCGCTTATATGAATGTGTTTAATACTCAGCGTAAGGCCAACTTGAAACCCGTTGTACATGTACCATCTGTACCCGCTGCGATATTTTCAAATAAATATAATTCGTTACAGCAAGTGTTTAAAGGCGCGAAAGTTGCTATTCCACAAGATGCATCTAATGCTGCCCGTTCGTATAATTTGCTTGAAAAAGCCGGTTGGATAAAGTTAAAACCGAATACCAATCCTATTATTGTAAGTAAAAATGATATCGAGCAAAATATTGCCGGCATTACTATTATTGAGATGGATTCGGCTAATATTCCTCGCGTGATGAATGATTTAGATTTTGCCGTTATTCCTGGTAGCATTGTTTACTCAGCGAATATTGATCCGAATAAAGCATTACTGTTAGAAACGATAATTCCAGATTTAGAAATTATGGTGGTCGTTAATGCGGGCAATGAAAATAGTCAATGGGCCCAAGATGTGAAACGTATTTATCAATCTCAACAGTTTAAAGATTATATGCAAGCGCACAACCAAAATGGTTATTGGGTGATGCCACAAGAGTAGTTTAATCGCTTATTTTAACAAGCTCAGTTTGTTACGAGCTTGTTAATATCTTGGCATGTTTTTGTCAACCATTAATGCCCAAGCATCTATACCTCCAGTCAAATTATAGAGATAATCAGTATCGAAGCCATTTTCAGCCAAATAATTTGCGACATTTAAACTTCTTACGCCATGATGACAATAAATTACAATATCAATTTCATCGGGGATTTTATCTAAATAAAGCGGGATCAGATTCATTGGAATGTGCATTGCATCCTCAATTTTGCAGAAATTGACTTCGCTAGGTTCGCGCACGTCAAGTAAAACCAGTTTGTGTTGTTGTTTTAGTTTTTGAGCAAGCTCAATAGTGGTGATGGATTTTATAGGTATCATATTAAAAACTCTAAAAAAATGTTGTGAACAAGTTTAAGCTAAATACTTTTTTTGAAAAAAACAGCGCTAATTATTACAAGTTATCATCCTATTAATGATTAATAGGATGATAATGATCATTTAAGCGGCTAATGCTTTACTGATTTTTTCATAGAGATCTTTAGATAGATGTTCTATTTTTAGTAATGCATTAAGCGCTTGTCGCATTTGCTCTTGTCGTTTTTCATCATAACGTTTTAAACGAATAAGTGGATCGATTAAACGTGCTGCAACTTGAGGATTTTTCTGATTTAATTCTGTCAAAATTTCGACTAAAAATTGATAACCACTGCCATCTTGTGCATGGAAGGCGACAGGATTGTTATTGACAAATGCACCGATTAAAGAGCGAATGCGATTTGGGTTAGTTAGCGAAAATGAACGGTGATTTAATAGTTTTTTCACCGTTGCTAGTACTTGCTTATCAGGGCTTGTGGCATTTAAAGCTAACCACTTATCCATCACGAGTCCATCTTGATGCCATTTATTATCAAAATCGATTAGTAGATCTTTTTGGCAATTAAGTTGAGCTTTAACAGCCGTTGTTAATGCAGCAAATGCATCAGTCATGTTATCTGCATGATAATATTGCTGGCTAACTAGATGTGTTACTTGTGACTTATCATCAGCGTAAGCGAGTAGTGTTAAACACGCATTTTTTAATGAGCGTTTTGCAATATCAGCATGAATAATTTGATATTGTGTTGTTTTATTATGTTGATAAACCGCCTGTAATTCATCATAAAGTTCATTTGCAAAACAGGTTAATAGAAAGTGGCGCACTTGATAAATGGCCATTGGATCAACAACAGCAAAAAGATTAGCTATTTCATTTTCTGAAGGTAAAGTTAATATTTGGGCGATAAGAGCAGGATCGGTTGATTCTGATAATAATACTGCTCTAAAAGCATCTAACACTGTTTGCGGTAAGGTTAGATCCTTTTTATGTTGGTAATTATCAACATTACTACGTATATATTTTGCTAAAAGCATTTGTGCAGCATCGTAGCGACTAAATGCATTGGTTGCATGTTGCATTAAGAAAATGAGTTCATCATCTTGATAATGATATGTTAATTTAACCGGTGCTGAAAAATCACGTAACAATGAAATAATCGGTTTTTCATCTATATGATCAAAAACAAATTGCTGTTTAGTCTGGGTAAGATTTAATACATGGTTAATCGATTTACCTTGTGATTGCAACGCAATGACATCACCATTGCGTCGATACAGTTCAATATCAACTGGGATATGTAACGCTTGTTTTTGCTGTTGATCTTGGGTTGCAGGCGTATGTTGCTCAATTGTTAAAGTATAGTGTTGACTTGTTTTATCATAACTATCAGTAACGGTGAGCTCTGGGGTACCTGATTGACTATACCATAATTTAAATTGGGTTAAATCAATGCCTGAGGCATCTTGCATAGCTGCAACAAAATCATCGCAGGTAGCCGCACTGCCATCGTGACGTTTGAAATAGAGCTTCATGCCAGCTTGGAATTTTTCTTCGCCTAATAGTGTATGCATCATACGAATAACTTCTGCCCCTTTTTCATAAACGGTAACAGTATAGAAATTATTCATTTCAATAACTTGTTCAGGACGAATAGGGTGAGACATTGGGCTTGCATCTTCAGCAAATTGTACTGTGCGCATAATTTTAACATCATTGATTCGCTTAACCGCTCTTGATCCCATATCAGAACTAAATTCTTGATCACGAAAAACTGTTAAACCTTCTTTCAAACTGAGTTGAAACCAATCCCGACAGGTAACACGGTTGCCTGTCCAGTTATGAAAATATTCGTGACCAATGACGCCTTCAATTCCTAAGTAATCATCATCAGTGGCTGTTTCGGGTTTAGCTAGTACATATTTTGAATTGAAAATATTAAGCCCTTTGTTTTCCATTGCGCCCATGTTGAAAAAATCGACGGCAACAATCATAAAAATATCTAAGTCATATTCTAAGCCAAAACGGGTTTCGTCCCAGTGCATCGCATTTTTTAAGCTGGTCATGGCCCATTTTGCACGATCTAAATTACCTTTATCGACATAAATTTCTAGTTCAACGTTACGTTTTGATTGGGTGATAAAATGATCTTTTAAAATATCAAAATCACCTGCAACTAAGGCAAATAGATAAGCCGGTTTTGGAAACGGGTCTTGCCACTGTACCCAATGACGATCGTTGCCAAGTTCACCTTGAGCAATGCGATTACCATTAGAAAGTAAATAAGGATATTGTTTTTTATTGGCCGTAATTCGAGTTGAAAATCTGGCTAACACATCGGGTCTATCTAAATAGTAAGTAATGTGGCGAAATCCTTCAGCTTCACATTGTGTACAAAGTGCATCCCCTGAAACATATAGTCCTTCAAGCGCGGTATTATCAATTGGTCTGATTTCGTTAACAATGGTTAAAGTAAATTCAGATGGAACATTTTTAATGATTAATCCTGTTGTTGTGATTTGATAATCAGTCCAAGGTTGTTCATCAATATTTACTGAAACCAATTTAAGTTCTTCACCGTCTAAAATTAAATTGTCAGCGTGAAGATTTTTTTTGATAACATGACTACGGGCGATAACTGTTGTTATTTCTGCCGCTAAATCAAAATCGAGGTCGATGTCAGTAATTGTAAAGTCGGGTGTTTTATAATCTAAGCGATGTTTAGCTGTAGGTTGTAATTCAAGTGTTTGGCTATTCATTGTTATTAAGACCTTTTCGTATTTGCTTAATTTGTTAGCTGTATTGTTTTTATTATAGCTGATTAAAAATAATCTGACTTAGATAATTAAGCTATATCTTCATTATTATTCTGCTATAATCTTGAGAATTTCATTTAGAGTATTAACAATAAGTTCACATGTTACCAGCTATAATTACATCAATTTTAGATACTGATGCTTATAAGTTGCATATGCAGCAAGCCGTTTTTCATCGTTACCCTGATGTTACTGTTGTTGCCGAGTTCCGTTGTCGAAGTGATGATTTATTAGGAAAATATGCTGATGAAATTAGGCATCAAGTTAAATTAATGGAATCGCTAGCACTTTCTTATGATGAGTTTACTTATTTGTCGGGCATCTCTTTTTTTAAAACTGATTATTTAAATTGGCTTAAAAATTGGCGCTTTGATAGCCATTTATTGACGATAAGTAATGAAGATGGGGTGTTAGTCATTCGCATTGAAGGAAAATGGTTAGATGTTATTTTATGGGAAGTGCCGTTATTAGCTGTAATTAGTGAAATAGTACATAAAGATCGCTCACCAAATATTGGAGTACCGGAAGCATTAAACCGACTCAAGCAAAAATTGGCAAAGTTTGCAGATCAAACAGCCAATATTGATATGTCCGGTTTTAATTTAATGGATTTTGGTACCCGTCGGCGTTATTCCTTTGCTGTACAAGAAGCTGTTGTGAGTTATCTAAAATCACACTTTGATAACTTTCATAGTACTAGTAATTATTTATTGGCTTATCGTTTAGGATTAACACCGGTTGGTACTCAGGCTCATGAATGGTTTCAAGCACATCAACGCTTAAGTTCAAACTTACAAGATTGCCAAAAAACGGCTTTGCAAGTGTGGTTAGACGAATACCCACAAGATTTAGGTGTTGCGTTAACTGATTGTATTACGATGGATGCCTTTTTACGGGATTTTGATTATTATTTTGCCTCTCATTATCAAGGGCTTCGTCATGATTCGGGTGATCCCATCGAATGGGGCGAAAAAGCGATCAGCCATTATCAAGCATTAGGCATTGATCCTAAAACGAAACTATTAGTCTTTTCTGATAGTTTAAATTTTGATAAAGCGCTCAATATTTATAAACACTTTAATCATCGAGTACAACTATCGTTTGGTGTAGGTGGTTTTTTAGCGTGTGATATTCCATCAAACGATGTAAATACTAAAGCGTTAAATATTGTCTTAAAATTAACCGAATGTAATAACCAATCGGTTGCTAAGTTATCTGATAGTCCAGGTAAAACGATATCGCAAGATTTAGCTTTTATCGATGAGTTAAAGCGTACATTTAGTGTCAAACATTAATAGTAATTAATGCGTTAAATGTTATTAATATGACAAAATCAACATGAGTATTAAGGATGATATTTGCTTAATATTGCTTGATTACACGATGGCTGTAATTTCAAGGTAAATCATCCTGAGATACTTAAATATTATTTGATAAACTACTATAGAGATGGATAATTAAAATGATTTCAGTTGCACCTATTGTTGATGTGTTACAAGGCAAGATAGCTGTTGGAAGCACTATTTCAGTTCAAGGTTGGGTTAGGACCCGACGTGATTCAAAAGCTGGTATTTCGTTCCTAGCTGTATATGATGGTTCATGTTTTGACCCAATCCAAGCGGTAATTGAAAAAGATCTACCGAATTATGAACAAGATATTTTACGTTTAACTGCGGGCTGCTCAGTCAAAGTCACAGGTACTGTTGTTGAATCTCCAGGACAAGGTCAGCAATATGAATTGCAAGCAACACAAGTTGAAATTTATGGCTTTGTTGATGATCCAGAAACTTATCCTATGGCGGCTAAACGTCACTCAATTGAGTATTTACGTGAAGTTGCTCACTTAAGAGCTAGAACCAATATTGTTGGAGCGATTACACGCGTTCGTCATACACTTGCTCAAGCAATCCATCAGTTTTTTGATGAGCGAGGCTTTTTTTGGCTTTCTACACCAATCATTACCGCATCAGATACTGAAGGTGCGGGCGAAATGTTTCGAGTTTCGACACTGGATCTGTTAAATCTACCAAAAACTGACAAAGGTAACATTGATTTTGATAAAGATTTTTTTGGTAAAGAGGCTTTCTTAACGGTTTCAGGGCAGCTCAATGCTGAAACTTATGCTTGTGCCTTGTCTAAAGTTTACACTTTTGGTCCTACTTTTAGAGCAGAAAATTCAAATACAACCCGTCATTTAGCTGAGTTTTGGATGATGGAGCCAGAAGTTGCTTTTGCAGATCTTGATGATAACGCCAAACTTGCCGAAGATATGTTGAAGTATGTTTTCAAAACCGTACTTGAAAAACGTGCCGATGATATGCAATTTTTTGCCCAGCATATCGATAAAGATGCGATTAATCGTTTAGAAAGCTTTATCAGCGCAGATTTTGCACAAGTTGACTATACTGATGCCATTACTATTTTACAAAATTGTGATGCTAAATTCGAAAATCCAGTAAGCTGGGGAATTGATTTAGCTTCTGAGCATGAACGCTATTTAGCTGAACAACACTTCAAAGCACCTGTGGTAGTTAAAAATTATCCAAAAGATATTAAAGCGTTTTATATGCGTATGAATGATGATGGTAAGACTGTTGCTGCTATGGACGTATTAGCACCGGGTATTGGTGAAATTATTGGTGGCTCACAACGTGAAGAACGCTTAGATATGTTAGATAAACGTATGGATGAAATGGGACTTAAAAAAGAAGATTATTGGTGGTATCGTGATTTGCGCCGCTATGGTACTGTGCCTCACTCAGGATTCGGTCTCGGTTTTGAGCGCTTAATTGTATATGTTACTGGTGTACAAAATGTGCGTGATGTTATTCCTTTTCCAAGAACACCACGCAATGCAAATTTTTAATATGATTAAATTGTAAACCATTCGCTTACTAGGTTTATTATAAAAACGATTTGTATAGATTTTATTGAAATAATGATTAAAAAATAATCAAACAGGTGTAATTTTAAGGTTAGACATCTTATTTACTAAAAAGTTCTCTTGATTTTAAAAAAAATTTATACATAATTTACGGTACTGTAAAAAGTAGATAAAAATAATAGAAGTACTATTGTTTTTGGATGAATGATTTTTGTACAAATGACACATAACTTAGTGGATAGTGTCAATATTAAAATAACCGTGAGGGTAAAAAATGAAACGTAATCTATTAGCAATCGCTATTCCTGCACTTTTAGTTGCAGCTGGCGCAAATGCATCTATCGAAGTATGGAATAAAGATGGTAATAAAGTTGACTTTTATGGTCGTGTAAAAGCAGCTAACAATATCACTGATCGTTCACAAGTTAATGAAGGTGATGATACTTCTGCTCGTTTAGGTATGTCTGGTCAAACTCAAATTACTGACAGTGTAACAGGTTATGGACGTTGGGAGTACCAAGCAGATGCAGGTAAAAATTCAGATAATGAAGTGCGTTATGCTTTTGCTGGTTTAAACTTTGGTGATTTTGGTTCATTCGATTATGGTCGTAATGACGGCGTGTTAAAAGCAATCACAGCTTATACTGACGTATTACCACAATTTGGTGGTGATGCAGCAAATAACAAATGGAACGTGCTTTCAAGTCGTAGTAAAGCAGTTGCTACTTACCGTAATAACAATGTCTTTGGTTTAACTGATGATGTTAGTTTTGCTGTACAATATGCCGATAATGGTGATAATTCTAATACTAGTGATAGATTTAAAGGTGATGAAGATCATCATGATTCAAGAGAAGCTTATGGTGCAAACGCTCAATGGCGTATTTTTGATACTGGCTTAACTGCTGGTGCAGGTTATGCACAATCTACTTCAAGTGATCATCGTCATAATACTTGGACTGCTGGTCTAAAATATGATAACTACAATTTATATTTAGCCGCTAACTATTTCCAAAGTAAATTAAAAAACCATGGTGTCTGGGAAAAAGCTACAGCTTTATCAGATCAAGATGATGAAAACCGTTTAGGTAATGCTGACCAAAAAATCAAAGGTATTGAGTTGGTTGCTCAGTATGGATTTGATTTAGAAGTGGGTCGTTTAACACCTTCTTTAGCTTATGTACAACATAAGTTGAAAACTGATTCTTTCTCTAATGCTGGTGAACACCATAGTTCTAGTAATTCACCTCTAGTGAAATATGTATCTTTAGGTGCAACTTATGATCTAAATAAAAACTTTAGTGCGATTGTTGAATACAAATTCAATTTACTTGATCGTAATGACTTAGGTGCTTATAGAAATACTAAAGGTTCAGACCTTGAACGTTCAAGCAAACCAGGTACTAAAGATGTGTTAGGTGTTGGTTTAATTTACCAATTCTAATTTCTATTCTTAATATCTTATAAAAAGGCACTTAGGTGCCTTTTTTTATCATTATTGAAATTTATTTCATATCAAAACACATTTTATGCTTAAAAAATTTTATAGTAAGTATTAAAATTATCGTAAATTTTTAGAATTTATTAAATAAACATTGTTAAATATACTACGTGCATTATTTATTGGTCATTGTTGGTTAATATTAATATTGCATAAAACGTATAATTACTCTGGATTAGTAGTAATTTATGGGTCAAAAGCAAAATATTTTGCCTTATTTAGTAATATAAAAATACCTACGAGGGTAAAAAAATGAAACGTAATCTATTAGCTATTGCTATTCCTGCATTATTAGTTGCAGGTACTGCAAGCGCTTCTATCGAAGTATGGAATAAAGACGGTAATAAAGTTGATTTTTATGGACGTGTTTATGCACTAAATTATATCACCGACCGTGATAATCAAACCGGTGAAGGTGATAAAACCACTGCACGTTTAGGTATGTCAGGTCAAACTCAAGTTACAGAGAACATTACCGGTTATGGTCGCTGGGAGTACGAGGCAAAAACTGGTTCAGATGCTGAAAACGAAACACGTTATGCTTATGCAGGTATGAACTTTGGTGATCTAGGTTCATTTGACTATGGTCGTAATGATGGTGTGTTAAAAACGTTAACTTCTTATACTGACGTATTACCTGAGTTTGGTGGTGATGCATCGGACAATGATCTCTATGCATTAAGTGCTCGTACTAAAGCGGTTGCAACTTATCGTAATAGTGATTTCTTTGGTTTAGTAAACGGTTTACGTTTTGCTGTTCAATATGCCGATAATGGTGATAACAGCTCAACAAGCTATTTTAATAAACATGATCGTGATGGTCACGACAGTGCTGAAGCTTGGGGTTCAGTAGTTGATTGGGATGTATTAGATACAGGTCTATCTATTGGTGCTGGTTATGCGCAAACTGGTGGTCATAAAGATGCAAAAGCTTGGTCAGCTGGTGTGAAATATGATAATAACAACCTTTATTTGGCCGCATTATATATTCAAGGCAAACAAAAATATGGTTGGGAGAATACTTTAACTACTCATAGTACTGATGATTTAAAAACTAAAGGTTATGAAGTTGTCGCACAATATGGTATCGACTTTGATATTGGTCGCTTAACCCCATCTGTTGCTTACATTCAACATCGTGTACAAGATGCTTCAAGCTATTCAAGAAGTGGCGATGCAGGACTTAAAGGTAATGATTTAATTAAGTATGTTGATGTTGGTTTGACTTATGACTTCAACAAAAATCTACAAGCTATCCTTGATTATAAAATCAACTTGTTAGATAAAGACGATATTGGTGCTCGCCGTGCTTTATATGGTGATAGCAAATTTGGTGGATCACAAATTAAAGCAACGACTAAAGATACTGTAGCATTAGGTTTAATTTACCAATTCTAATTACCCGTAAATTAGGTTTTTAAAAGGCACTTAGGTGCCTTTTTTATTGTCTTAAATCTAAGCAAATAACGCTTGCACTTTAATACATACTCTGTTAAAAACTATCGAATAATCATCGATAGGGATAATAATGATGCTTTACACAACGCGTAAATTGGCTGCCAAAAAAAATATTGCTTTAGTTGCTCATGATCACTTAAAAAGTACTTTATTAAATTGGTGTAGAAAAAACCGAGCAGAACTTGCACATCATAATTTATGTGGTACCGGCACGACAGGGAATTTAATTAAAAAAGAGATAGGGTTAAATATTACCCCAATGTTAAGTGGTCCAATGGGTGGTGATCAACAAATTGGTGCATTAATTGCCGAAGGTAAAATTGATATACTCATCTTTTTTTGGGATCCACTTAATGCAGTACCGCATGACCCAGATGTTAAAGCATTATTGCGTTTATCAACAGTTTGGAATATACCCGTTGCGACGAATGAAGCAACAGCTAATGCGTTAATTCAATCAGCTATTTTTACCCAAGAAGTTGAAATTGAAATTCCTGATTACCAAAGATATTTAGCTGAAAGAGTAAAATAAGTGCCAATACCGTCGCAAATTCGTAAAACCGGTAAACAAATATTACTACTAGATAATTTATTTATTGTTCTAGGATTTTATGTTGTTTTTCCATTGGTTTCGACACACTTTGTTAGTCAAGTTGGTTGGAGTGCTTTATTTGTCGGTTTTGCTTTAGGATTCAGACAATTTGTACAACAAGGATTTGGTATTATTGGTGGTGCTATTGCTGATCGCTTTGGTGCTAAACCGATGATTGTTTGTGGAATGTTTTTACGTTGCGTCGGGTTTATATCAATGGCTATTGCTAGTCAACCTTGGCTTTTATTACTATCTTGCTTACTTTCTGCTTTAGGTGGATTACTGTTTGATCCACCACGCATGGGACTGACCATCAAGTTTACCCGCCCACATGAACGCGGTAAATTTATTTCGCTGTTAATGATACAAGATAATGCTGGTGCAGTGATTGGTGCGCTTATTGGTGGTATTTTGATTGATTATGATTTTCATTTAGTTTGTTGGTGCGGCGCATTTATCTTTTTCTTATGTGGTCTTTTTAACCTCTTCTTTTTGCCTGCTTATCATATTGCTATTGGTAAAGCACCCATTGTTAATGGTATGAAAATGGTGCTTAAAGATAAAAAATTTACACGTTATGTCTTAACACTAACGGGTTATTATGTGCTTGGAGTACAAGTCATGTTGATGCTACCGCTAACTATTACCAATATTTCAGGAAGTTCAAGTTATGTGAAATGGATGTACGTGATTGAAGCAACTATCTCATTAATTCTGCTTTATCCTCTTGCCCGGTTTAGTGAAAAACATTTTAGATTAGATCAACGCCTTAAATTTGGATTACTTTTGATGTCGTTTGCCTTTATAATAATTGGATTTACATCCCAATTATCTATTTTGCTATCTCTTATAGCGCTTTTTTACCTTGGTGCAATTATTGCAGAGCCGGCTAGAGAAACTTTAGCAACCGTGTTAACTAATCCAAAAGCCAAAGGTAGTTACATGGGATTTAGCCGATTAGGGCTTGCTTTAGGCGGATTTATTGGTTATACCGGAGCAGGATGGCTTTATGAAATTGCAATCAAGATGGGTTTTCCGCATTTGCCGTGGATTATTTTAACGTTAATTGGATTATTAACGTTAGGTTATTTACAATATCTATTTAAAGATGAACCACCTTTCAATTTAGTCAAGATGAAAAAAATTGATTAATTTCACCATATTTAAATAGAATTGCTTCACCAGTGTTTAATTTATGCCAAGTTTCATTTGAAGTTAACGGCATAGTTGAAATAATAGTAACAATATCATTTGGTGTAGTATGCTTTTGAAAATCGATTTCAACATCTTCATCAATTAACTTTGCTTTGCCAAAAGGTGCTTTGCGCGTAATCCAATGTAAATTAGTTGAACAATAAGCAAAGACATATTGCCCATTAGAAAGCAGCATATTAAATATGCCAAGTTGATTCAGTTCAAGTGCACATTGTTGGATATAAGTAAAAAGCTCAATATCATCAGTCGGTTGTTTTGGATATTTTTTATGTAACTGATTAATTAAGTAACAAAAAGCATACTCACTGTCGGTTAATCCAACTGGTTGAAAAATTCCCATATCCAGCTTTTCGTAATCAGTTAATTGCCCATTGTGGGCAAAAGTCCAATTTTTCCCCCACAATTCTCGGGTAAAGGGGTGTGTGTTTTCAAGCGCTACCCCTCCACGATTTGCTTGACGAATATGCGCGATAACAGCCTTGGATTTAATTGGGTATTGTTGTACCATTTTAGCGATAGGTGAATAGCTACAAGGCTCAGGATCCTTAAACGTTCGACAGCCTTTACCTTCATAAAAGGTAATACCCCAACCGTCTTTATGTGGTCCTTTATCTCCGCCACGTTTAATTAAACTCGTGAAGCTAAAACAAATATCAGTTGGCACGTTAGCGCTCATACCCAATAATTCACACATTTTAAGCCATCTCTTTTTCAATTAGCATAATTAAAATATGAATAACTTTGATATGGATTTCTTGTACACGATCAGCATAACCAAAATGTGGTACACGAATATCGACATCAGCCAGTCCATTCATTTTACCGCCATCTTTACCGGTTAATGTAATGATTTTCATCCCTTTTTGTTTAGCTACGTCTATTGCTTTTAATACATTAGCCGAATTACCTGACGTTGAAATACCTAATAATACATCGCCTTTTTGTCCAACACCTTCAACATAACGTGAAAATATAGAATCAAATCCGAAATCATTGCCTACACAAGATATATGACTAACATCTGATATAGCTATTGCAGGATAAGCTGGACGATTATCACGGTAACGACCGGTTAACTCTTCAGCAAAATGCATAGCATCACAATGGGAACCACCATTGCCACATGATAAAACTTTACCACCTTGTTTAAATGCGTTAGCTATAAGCACAGCTGCTTGTTGGATTTTGTGAAGATTGCCATCATCCGAAACAAAATTTACCAATACATTTAGTGCTTGGTTGAGTTCATCACGAATAGCATCAATATACATCTAAATTACCTCATAAAAGAAAAATCTTACTACCATTGTAGTCCGTTCAAAACTGCTTGCAAGGGATAATAAAAATAAAATGATAGATAGTGAAAAAAGTTGAAGTAAATTTAATTTATTAGCATAAAAATCAATCATAAAAAATTAACAAAATTGTTTAATTAAAATTTTTTTATATTACTCAAACTATTTAAGTTCTCATAAATAAAATCTTTGTATTTATTTTCCAATAAATTGTTAATCAAAACGAGGTTGTAGCGTTATTTGCTGATAGGATAAGCCTTCAAATCATGATATAATCAGCAAATATTTTCACCTACAATTAATCAAAGTGAAATTGCATTTATAATCGAACGATAAGGAATCACTATGCAAACAGTTAAAGGTAAAGTTGCTGCACCAAAAGCGAAAGTCGCTATAATTGTGGCACGTTTTAATCATTTTATTAATGAAAGTTTAGTTAACGGTGCTGTTGACGCGTTAACGCGTATTGGTCAAGTTGATGAAAAAAATATTACGGTTATTTGGGTACCGGGCGCCTATGAAATTCCGCTTACTGCAAAAGTTGCTGCACAATCTAAAAAATATGATGCTATTGTGGCTTTGGGGACAGTAATTAGAGGAAGTACTGCACATTTTGATTTTGTTGCAGGCGAATCAAGCTCTGGCCTATTAAGTGCTAGTTTAGAATTTTCAATTCCAGTCGGTTTTGGCATTTTAACGACTGAAAGCATAGAACAAGCCGTTGAACGTGCTGGCACTAAAGCAGGTAATAAAGGTGCTGAAGCTGCATTAACTGCACTGGAAATGCTTAACGTTATCAAAACAATTAAGGAGTAATTTAGTGGCATTAGTTAATCCTCGTCGTCGAGCAAGAGAATGCGCCGTTCAAGCAATTTACTCTTGGCAAATATCTAGAAATGATCTTGCTGATGTTGAGACAAGTTTTATGACTGAACAAGATATGAAAGGTGTTGATACGAAATATTTTCGAGAGTTACTTCATGGTGTTGCTAAAAACACTACAGAGTTAGATGAAAAAATGGCACCTTATCTTACTGAGCGAACAGTAGATGAGCTTGGTCAAGTTGAGTTAGCCGTATTAAGAATTGCGCTTTATGAATTAACCAAACGTCACGATGTACCTTATAAGGTTGTTATTAATGAAGCTATCGATTTAACTAAAACTTTCGGGGCAGAAGATAGCCATAAATTTGTCAATGGTGTTTTAGATAAAATTGCGCCAACCATTCGTACACGATAACCAATTATTTTGAGATAAATATGAACGATAATACTGAAAAAAATAAACCAGCTATTTTTTACGCTACAACTAATGACCCTAAAAAGCATTCTCGAACTAATAAAGAAAAAATTAGTGGGCATAAAGATAATCGCAAAGATAATTCTTTTCAGTTTAACGCTAAAAGAAGAGATAAGCGTAATAATGATCGAATTGAAACGTTCAAACCTAAAGCGGCTAAAACAGGTTTTGTCAAACAAAGTATTATTGTTGAAGTAAATAAATCTACGTACGATTTACAAGATGAAAACGAATCCCCTTGGCGCAAAAAAGTACGGGATAATGATCAAAGCCCTACATTTGGTTATGATGGCTACCGCCAACGTAAAGAAGAAACTTTAGTTTATAGTGAAAACAGTTGTAAATCGGTTTTTAAGCACCGCCGCGCGGCAATTGTAAAATTGTTCATTACGCAAGAAATGACTTATCAATTTAGGGATTTAATTAATTGGTTAGTTAAACAACGTTTAGGCTACGATATTGTTTCAAATGAGCAAATTGCCAAAATAACTCAAACTTCGCATCATGGTGGCGTTTGTTTGATCGTTAAAAAACGCGTTGCTATCACTATGTTTGACTATTTAGACAAATATCATGATAAACAGCAAGATTGTATTTTAGCGATTGATGATGTAAATAATCCCCATAATTTGGGTGGATTAATTCGTAGTGCTGCATTTTATAAAGTAAATGCTGTAATGCTACGACAAACTAATTTACTCGATAGTGGCGCAGCTATGCGGGTGGCAGAAGGTGGAATTGAAGCAGTTGAATCAATAAAAAGTGATGATTTTATTGTTTCACTTGATCAATTCAAACAGCATGGTTATCAAATTATTGTCTTATTACCTTGTCAGGTAAAATCAATTGCCTCAACAGAATTAGCAAAAGTTGAGTTTCATAAAAAAACGGTATTAGTCATATTCCAACAAATTAATATAAAATTAGTACAATGTGCTGATGTTGTGGTTCATTTGAAGGGGAATGATAACATGCCTTCACTTAATATCTCTGTTGCAACAGGTATTACTTTATCCTCAATGCAATATTAAAATATTTGATGTTATTGTTGACTATTTACTATGTTGAATAGTCAAAGTAAAAAAATGCTACAAAAACATTAAAATAGCATCAATTCATTAGACAATGTTAATATTTTCTGTACATTGTTAGCAGGATTTCAATGCGTTGGTAATAGTCATGGTATCTAAACATAAAGTTGGTTTGATTTTCGGTAAATTTTATCCTTTACATTGTGGTCATATCTATCTAATTGAAAAAGCGATGACACAAGTTGATGAACTCCATATCATGTTAGGCTGTGAGGCAAATCGTGATAAACAACTTTTTGCAAGCAGTCGCCTACCTAAACAACCACAAGTGTGTGATCGTTTTTCATGGTTACAAGAAACGTTTAAAGATCGCCATAATATTCATGTCCATATTTTAGACGAATCTAACATTGAATATTATCCAAATGGTTGGCAAGATTGGAGTGATCGGGTAAAACAGATTTTAACTGATCATAAAATAGAACCTACAGTGGTTTTTACCAGTGAACCACAAGATATTAAAAATCATGAATTATATTTTCATTGTCCAGTCGTGTTAGTCGATGCTAATCGCGATTTTATTAACATTAGTGCGACTCAAATTCGTGAAAATCCATACCAAAATTGGTCTTTTATTGCCAAAGCTGCTAAACCTTTTTTTGTCAAAAAAATAGCAATTATTGGACAGGGAAAATTCAATGAGCTCCCTTTACAATTAGCTAATATCTATAACACACAATATGTATCAAATGGGTATATTAATTACATTGAACGTGAAATATCAACCCCTTATAATCAGCGTTATTTGAGTGAAACTGATTATATCCGTATTGCAATGTTACATGTGGAGCGGTTATCAAAAGCGATCGAAACAAGTAATAAGGTGCTTTTTACTTCAATCGATTTCGAAACACTGTCCCAATACTATACGCAAATCTTTCAAAAAGAACATGAGGTTTTAAAAGGTTTGAAAGAAAGCTATCATTTTGATTTAGTTATTCATCAACAAGATCTTGATTCGTCCAACACGATGTTACAAAATTTTGAAGCTATTTCTAAAATGGTTGAGTCATTATTGATTTAGTTCATCACATTTACAGTGGCTTATGCTAAAATAAGTCAACTCGATGTGATAGGTAAATTTTTATGTCTCAATCCCCTGATAAACAAGATAATAAAGAACAAGAAAAAATTGATTTTGGTTATACACAAGTTTTAAAGCAAGAAAAAGTCAAACGAGTTGCAGAAGTATTTCATTCCGTTGCTGATAAATACGATGTAATGAATGATCTTATGTCATTTGGTATTCATCGTATCTGGAAGAAGGTTACCATTGAATATAGTAGCGTACGTAAGGGCCAAAAAGTATTGGATTTAGCAGGTGGGACAGGTGATCTAACAGCTAAGTTTTCTCAACTAGTGGGGGATGATGGGCTAGTTGTGTTGGCTGATATTAATGAATCCATGCTGAAAGTTGGTCGAGACAAGTTACGCGACAAAGGTTTATTCAAAAATATAGAATATGTACAAGCGAATGCAGAAGAACTGCCTTTCGCTGATAACTATTTTGATTGTATTACCATATCGTTTGGACTGCGTAATGTGACTGATAAACAAAAAGCATTGTGTTCGATGTGGCGGGTATTAAAACCAGGCGGTCGTTTACTTATTCTTGAGTTTTCTAAACCTCAATACAAAATTCTAAATAAAGCTTACGATTTGTATTCTTTCACGATGCTACCATTAATGGGTAAAGTTGTGGCAAACGATGCCGATAGTTATCGTTATCTAGCTGAATCTATTCGTATGCATCCTGACCAAAAAACATTAAAGAAAATGATGGAAGATGCCGGTTTTGTAGACGTTAAATATCACAATATGACAGGCGGCATTGTGGCTTTGCATACTGGTTTTAAATTTTAAGGCGACATGCGACAACGATTATGACATTTTTTCGACTTTATAAAATATTGGCAGTATTTCGTGCATATCGATTAGATGAATTATTGCCAAAACACCATTCAGTAAGATGGCCTAAATTTTTGTCAAAGTGTTTATTTTGGATCCGCCCCAAAGCAAAACACCAAGAAATAGGGGAAAGGCTACGTCAAGCTTTGCAAGAGTTAGGTCCAGTTTGGATTAAATTTGGACAGATGATTTCAACTAGGCGTGATGTATTACCTATACATATTGCAGATGCGCTGGCTAAATTACAAGATCAAGTCGACCCTTTTGATGGGAAAATTGCTAAACAACTAATTGAAAGCGCATTAGAACAACCTCTAGATTACTATTTTTCTAATTTTGATGAAAAACCGCTAGCATCCGCATCTATTGCTCAAGTGCATACAGCGATATTAAAGCGCAGCCAAGCTGAGATAATAATAAAAGTATTACGTCCAAATATTCTACCGGTAATTCGCTCCGATATTGACCTAATGTATTGGGCCGCTAATCAGTTGACTAAACGCGTTAAATCGGGTGAAAAATTACGTGCTTTAGAGATTGTACGCGATTACGAAAGTACCTTATTAAAAGAGTTAGATTTACAGCAAGAAGCTTATAATACAGCTAGATTACGTGATAATTTCATCAATAGTGATATTTTGTATATACCGTATGTCTACCAAGATCTATGTCGAAAAAACATATTGGTTGAAGAGCGAATTAGAGGTGTTCCAATAGCCGATATTGAACAACTCAAGCATAAAAAAGTTAATATGAAATTACTGGCTGAACGAGGTGTTCAAGCATTTTTTACCCAAGTGTTTCGTGATAATTTTTTTCATGCAGATATGCATCCCGGTAATATCTTTGTGGATATTACTGATGTACAAAATCCAAGATACATCGGCATTGATTGTGCTATTGTCGGCGTACTAAGTGAAGATGATCAACGTTATCTTGCTGAAAACTTTCTTGCTTTTTTTAATCGGGATTATCGAAAAATTGCTGAAACTTATATTGCTTCGGGTTGGGTGCCTGAAACAACTGACGCAACTGCTCTTGAAATGGCAATGCGTAATGTTTGCGAGCCTGCTTTTGCTAAACCATTGTCAGCGATCTCTTTTTCACAAATTTTACTACAATTATTTCAAGTAGCCCGTCAATTTAATATGGATATTCAACCTCAATTAACTCTACTTGAAAAAACGTTATTTTACATAGAAGGATTAGGACGTCAGCTCTACCCCGAGCTTGATTTATGGCAAACCGCTAAACCTTTTTTAGAAAAATGGTATGAAGATAAGTATAGTGCTAAAAAAATATTACAACAATTTTGGACAGCATTACCGCAATGGCGCTCAATTTTGCCTGACTTACCTGTAAAATTAAATGATAATGCGCGCATGACAAAGCAGTTGAACCAACAATTAATGCAAATCCAGCAACAGATAAAACAGAGTAAAAAGCGCGAATCTTATCTTTTGGGGTTCACGGTTGTTATCAGCCTATTATGTATAATGGCGCTGATCATTCATTAGCATGTTATTTTAAAATCGTATAAATTAAGTGTATAATTTGTTTACCTAAGCTTGTTGGAGAAAGTTATCATGATGCCTAGTTTACCCCAACTATTAATATTGATTGCTGTTGTTGTATTATTATTTGGAACTAAAAAATTACGTTCATTAGGATCGGATCTTGGTGCGTCTATCAAAGGCTTTAAAAAAGCGATGAATGACGATGATGACAAAAAAGATCGTAATGATTCACAGCAAGTTGAAAATCTTGATTCTTCCGATAATAATACTAACAAAAAAGAGTAGCCTGTGTTTGATATTAGCTTTGGGCAATTACTATTAGTAATGATTCTTGGGCTGGTTGTATTAGGTCCCGAGCGCTTGCCTGTGGCAATTAAAACCGTTGCTAGCTGGATCAAAGTACTTCGTCGCATGTCAGCGACTGTACAATTAGAGTTAAATAAAGAACTTAAATTACAAGAGTTACAAGACAGTTTAAAAAAAGCTGAACAAAGTGGCTTAAAAACGCTCACTCCCGAGATTCAAGCTTCAATTGACGATTTAAAACGCGTTACCGAATCATTACAAAAAGAAATTGATTCAGCCGCTCACATTGATACTCAAACTCATTCTGATAAAGATAAATCATGACAGAAGACGCTACACAACCGTTAATTGGACATCTAATCGAGCTTCGGACTCGACTTTTACGCTGTATTATCTGTATCTTACTGGTATTAATTTGTTTACTCTATTTCTCAAATGATATCTATCATATTGTAGCTAATCCTTTAATTAGCCAATTACCGCAAGGCAGCAGTATGATTGCGACCGATATTGCAGCTCCTTTTTTTACCCCAATTAAACTCACCGCTATAGTCGCTATTTTTATTTCGATTCCCTATGTACTTTACCAAGTTTGGGGATTTATTGCTCCAGCCCTCTATCAGCATGAAAAACGTTTGGTTATGCCACTGATCGTATCAAGTACTGTACTTTTTTATATGGGGATCGCTTTTGCTTATTTTGTGGTGTTTCCATTAGCATTTTACTTTTTTATTCACACTGCACCAGTTGATGTTGCAATTAATACTGATATTACGAAGTATCTTGATTTTGTCATGACACTTTTTATCGTATTTGGTTTTGCATTTGAAGTGCCTGTGGCTATTATATTGCTCTGTTGGACAGGTGTTACCACTCCAAAAAATTTAAGAAAAAAACGCCCATATATTATTGTTGGTGTATTTGCTGTCGCTATGTTTGTGACCCCACCTGATGTATTTTCACAAATTCTTTTAGCGATTCCTATCTGTTTATTGTTTGAAATTGGTACTTTTTTTGCGAGGTTTTATCGCCCAAGAACTGCAGATATTAAAGACAATGAAGATGATAGCGAATCAAATAAAACTGAATAAGTCGTTATATAAAATATAAATGATAAGTAAAGGATAATTATTGATAATGAAAACTTCATTACCTGATTTTAGTCAAGCCAATGTACTAGTTGTTGGTGATATCATGTTAGATCGCTATTGGTATGGTGGAACCAATCGTATATCGCCTGAAGCGCCTGTACCTGTGGTTAAAATTGATGCATTAGAAGAGCGGCCAGGTGGCGCTGCCAATGTAGCAATGAATATCACTTCATTAAGTGGCAATGTTCGTTTAATTGGCTTAACAGGAATTGATGAAGCTGCTAAAATTCTCGATGAAGAATTAAGCAAACATCATGTTCATTGTGATTTTGTTGCTGTTTCTACTCATCCAACCATAACTAAATTAAGAGTACTTTCGCGTAATCAACAATTAATTCGAATCGATTTTGAAGAAGGATTTGATAAAGTTGATGCTAGCCCAATTTTAGAGCGTATACAAACTGCATTAACTACACATAAAGTATTAGTTTTATCTGATTATGCAAAAGGCGCGTTATCGTCCGTACAAAAGATGATTGATCTTGCTAATCAGGCTAATGTTCCTATTTTGGTTGATCCTAAAGGAACTGACTTTGAGCGTTACCGCGGCGCAACGTTACTGACGCCAAATATGTCAGAATTTGAAGCAGTGGTAGGGCAGTGTGATAGTGAGCAAGAAATTGTCGAAAAAGGGCTTGCACTTATCAAAAAATATCAACTTAAAGCATTACTTGTTACGCGTAGTGAAAAAGGCATGACACTATTACAGTTAGATAAACCAACTTATCATTTACCGACACAAGCTAAAGAAGTCTTTGACGTTACTGGCGCGGGTGATACTGTGATAGCCACATTAGCCGCGGCTTTAGCATCAGGTCAATCACTCGAAGATAGCTGTTATTTAGCCAATGCAGCAGCGGGTGTGGTTGTAGGCAAATTAGGTACTTCTACAGTATCACAAGTTGAGCTTGAAAATGCTATTCGTGCTCGAAAAGATAATGGTTTTGGTGTCATGACGGAAGATGAGCTAAAAGAAGAAGTTAAAAAAGCAAGACAACGCGGTGAAAAAATTGTCATGACCAATGGTTGCTTTGATATTTTGCATGCTGGTCATGTTTCTTATCTAGCCAATGCTCGAAAATTGGGAGATCGATTAATTGTCGCTGTAAATAGCGATGCATCGGTAAAACAATTGAAAGGTGAATCAAGACCGATTAACCCACTTATGCAACGTATGATTGTTTTAGGTGCGCTTGATTCAGTTGATTGGGTGGTACCATTTGAAGAACAAACACCACAACGACTGATCGCTAATATATTACCTGATGTATTAGTTAAAGGTGGTGATTATAAACCGGAAGACATCGCCGGTGGCAAAGAGGTGATTGATGCTGGCGGCATTGTCAAAGTACTTAATTTTGAAGATGGTTGTTCAACGACAAATATTATTAACACGATTAAAAGTCGTTAAATATGGTTCTTAACAATAAATTTACAAAATTAATTGTTTTATTTTACATAATCGATGTTATTGGTTATTATATGAACATATGACTAATAAATTTAATTATACAAGAATTTATTCAATGAAAAAGAATCTCATTATTTTAACTCTATTATCAACTTCTTTAATAGGGTGTGGCTTTTCAACTAAGGGACCATCAGTAGATATAAAACCTGTTCCAAATAATATTAATTTAAATAATGTTTGTGTTTATCGAAGTGTTAATACTCTTAGTTCATATGATAAAGCAGGTCAAATTATTGCTAATAAGCTTAATGAATTGAAAATAAGTAACAAACTTACCACTAAAGATAAATTAACAGAATGTTCTTATACTTTAAGCTATGATATTAGAAGAGCAATCGAAATACCAACTTATCTATCCATCATGTACGTTCAACTTGATGATAATGAAGGATATTCGGTAGGTTCCATAAAATATAGTCATATTGTTGAGGGAGGCTTTTTAACACTTAGCTCATCAAGTTTTACTAATACAGACAAAAAAATAAATGAGTTATTAGATAGGTTTCTCAATATTCAATCAGATAAAGGGATAGCGAATGAAAAGTAAACTAATCTTTTTATCTATTTTATTTTTGATTTCAGGCTGTAGTGTTTCAACATCAGATTACAAGTATATTGGAAAAGAAAATGATCCGAATTTAGAATTTTCGGCTGATTTCGGTGGTGGAACCATTCCACCAGTGCACTTCAGTCTAAATATTGACAATCCTGAAGATAATAAATGTAATGATTTTAATGAAATAGGATATTATTATCCAGAAAGCAGTATTTTTATTTTGGCTAAAATAAATCCTGAATTAAGCGCGAAGGTACCTGCTAATAAGTTTGTTTCCATAGCAAGCAATTATGATGTTGCAAATAGTGAATATTGTTACGCTGAAACTAAACAATTTATGGCAGAAGAAGGAAAAAACTATAAAATTAATTTCAAGATAGAAGGTGGATACTGTAATCTGGAAATTCTTGATAAAAAAACATCTCAGCCAGTTAAAGTTAAAGTTAAAGATAAATGTAGCAAATAATCAAGTTAATTAGCGACTTGATATTCAATCAAAATTAAATGAAGCGAGATATAACTATCTCCTTCATTGTTATTCCACTAAATTCATTCATATTTTCAATTTTGCCGGTTTTAATTTTATTATAACTATTAACCAACGATTAATGATTAATCGTTAATAACTATCATTAAATTTTAAATTTAATACTTTTTTTATTATCTCGTTTGTGCAAAGCTATAGCTAAATTAAGACAACGAGTATTAAGGATATTGAATGACGAAACATTATGATTATATTGCCATCGGTGGTGGTAGTGGCGGTATTGCGTCAGTTAACAGAGCGGCGTCATACGGAAAAAAATGTGCAATTATTGAAGCAAAATTATTAGGTGGTACTTGCGTTAATGTTGGTTGTGTACCTAAAAAGGTGATGTGGTATGGTGCGCAAATTGCCGAAGCAATAAAACATTATGGTCCAGATTATGGATTTGATACAACGATAAATCAATTTAATTGGGACAAATTAATCTCAAGTCGAAGCGCTTATATTGATCGTATTCATCAATCTTATGATAACGTGCTACATAAAAATAAGGTGGATGTGATTCAAGGATATGCTAAATTTATTGATTCACATACGGTTGAAGTAAATGGTGAATGTTATAGCGCGGATCATATTTTAATTGCAGTTGGTGGTAAACCAACTATACCTAACATTCCTGGTGCGCAGTATGGTATTACTTCTGATGGCTTTTTTGCATTGAAAGCATTACCAAAGCGTGTTGCAGTTGTGGGTGCGGGTTATATAGCTTGTGAAATTGCCAGTGTATTACATTCATTAGGCGCACAAACTCATCAATTTATTCGTAAAGCGACACCATTACGTTCTTTTGATCCACTTATTGTTGAGACATTAATGGAGGTTATTAAGACAGAAGGCCAAACTTTGCATACGTTTGCTATTCCTCAGTCTGTTACTAAAAATAGTGATAATTCATTAACATTAACGTTAGAAAATGGCGAAAGTTATACTGTTGATTGTGTGATTTGGGCAATTGGTCGAGAACCAGCAACCAACGATCTAAACTTATCCGCAGCAGGGGTAAAAACTAATGATAATGGCTTTGTTATGGTCGACAAATATCAAAATACTAATGTTCCAGGTATTTATTCTGTTGGCGATGATACAGGTGCTATCGCTCTAACACCTGTTGCCGTTGCAGCTGGACGCCGCTTATCTGAACGATTATTTAATAATAAAGTGGATGAACATTTAGACTATACTAATATTCCAACAGTTGTATTTACTCATCCAGCAATAGGTACGGTTGGTTTAACTGAACCTGAAGCCATTGCGCAATTTGGTGAGCAAAATGTAAAAGTATATACCTCAACTTTTACTGCAATGTATACTGCGGTCACAACGCATCGCCAACCATGTCGAATGAAGTTAGTGTGTGTTGGTAAAGACGAAAAAATTGTCGGAATTCATGGTATGGGTTATGGTATGGACGAAATGCTGCAAGGTTTTGCTGTGGCGCTTAAAATGGGTGCAACCAAAAAAGATTTTGATAATACTGTTGCTATTCATCCAACTGCGGCAGAAGAGTTTGTAACAATGCGATAATACTATTCAAATTTTAAAGTGACAACTTAAAGAAAAAGCAGATCTATTTGATCTGCTTTTTTTACTAAAATGATTAATGATCCGCTTCGTTTTGCCAGCCATTTTTAGCTAGAGGATAAAAACCAACAGCTACTGCAATTAGCGCAACAAATGAGATGTAAATTCCCGCACCTAAATAACTATATTCACCTAATAAATGGTCAGGACTTAATAAATAAATGGTCAACGTTGGTGTGATGGCACTAAATAATGCATATGCCAAATTGTAGGAAAACGATAAACCCGAATAACGAATAGCTGGTGGAAATGTTCTGGTACCAATAATTGGCGTCATGGCAATTGAACCAATAAATAGTCCAAATATCGCCCAAAGGCAGTACAGTTTTGCTAACGACATATCAGCAGTCAGTGAACTATAGAAAATGATACTGGCAATCGCAAGTCCGCCCCAGGTTATTACGACTGTTTTACTTGTTCCTAATTTATCATCAAGCCAACCAGAAATAACACAGCCTATTGTTAGTGTCAAAGCCGCAATACAGCCACCAATGCGCCAATCAAGATTGGCAAAGTGGTACATTCCACCAACAATTCGTCCTGGCGTGATTAATATTCCAACCATAATTGCAGTTGATAATGACCATGTTAACAGTGCAACAATGATACAAGCTGTTTTATGTTTTTTTAATACAGTAACAACAGGGATATTTTTTTCAATAGCTTTCCTTGCAGCTAATTCTTTAAAAATTGGTGTTTCTGAAAGAAATCGACGTAAATAAACTGAGATCACACCAAAAATACCGCCAATAATAAATGGAATTCGCCAAGCATAATCTAAAATATTTTCTTTGGTAAAATAAAGATCGATAATGATAGTGACAATAAAGCCAAGCATAATTCCACCCGTAATGCCTGATGTTAATGTGCCGACACCTAAACCATAGCGCTGTTTTGGCACATGTTCGGCAATAAACACCCATGCACCTGGCATTTCACCACCAATAGCTGCGCCTTGCAGCATACGCATCACTAATAGCAATAATGGTGCAAAAATGCCTATCATTTCATAAGTAGGTAAAACACCAATGATAAATGTCGGTAATGCCATCATTGCGACACTTAAAGTGAACATTTTTTTACGTCCTACTTTATCGCCAAAGTGCGCCATAATAATGCCACCAACAGGCCTTACCAAATAACCAGCAGCGAAGATACCCCATGCGAAAAGATCTAACGTCAATGGCGATAAAGTGTGGGGTAAAAAGAGTGGTTTGACAATGGTATCAATATATAGCGCATAGATAACAAAGTCATAAAATTCTAACGTTCCCCCTAAAGAGGATAAAACTAATGTTTTTAAATCCTTACTGTTTAATGGCCGGGCATTGGGTTGCCACTGCGCATTGATTTCAGATTGACTCATGAAAAGACCTTATAATTATTGTTAAATTAAGATAGATAATAAAAAAATATACTTTTTTTGATTAAAACTAAATATAAAGCGCTCATTTTGCCACAAAAAAATGTGTTTTTTTTTATCATAAAAAAATTTAATGGATGTTATAAAACCGACTATTTGATTTATAATTTACTATAGCTAAATTATGTATAATGTTTTTTTTAAATGAATATTAAAAAAATTCATTTATTAGGTAATAACTTGATGAAAAATAATGAAATAATACGTTGTAGTTGGGTTTCAAATGATTCGTTGTATATTGACTATCATGATAATGAGTGGGGTATTGCACAATACGATAGTCTTAAATTATTTGAAAAAATTTGTTTGGAAGGTCAGCAAGCAGGCTTATCTTGGATTACCGTACTAAAAAAACGTGATGAATATCGTCGCTGTTTTTTTAATTTTGATCCTAAAAAGATTATTCAATTAACAGCGCAAGATATCGATAAATTACTTACAAATAAGGGATTAATTCGAAATAAATTAAAACTTAATAGTATTATAAAAAATGCTAAAGCTTATCTTGCAATGCAAAATAATGGTGAAGACTTTTCACAATTTATTTGGTCATTTGTGGGTGGCAAACCAATCATTAATCATTTCAACGATATAAGCGAAGTTCCTATTACTACTGATATATCAGATAAAATGTCTAAAGCGTTAAAAAAAAGAGGCTTTAGTTTTGTTGGTTCGACGATCTGTTACGCTTTTATGCAATCGATGGGATTGGTTAATGACCATTTTCAATACTGTTATAAAAAAGGGTGTGAATCTAAATGCTAAAATTTATTAAATATGGTGTATTGGTTGTTTTAACATATTTCATTATTTGTAATATTGTTATTTATCTTTATGCACTTAAAAAACCTGAGAGTCACGCTGATGTGTTGATTGTCTTAGGCGCTCAAGTAGTTGATAACCCAGCAGAAGCATCACCCAGTTTACAAGTTCGCTTAGATTCGGCAGTAAATTATTTAAACGATAATACCGAAACTAAAGTCATCGTTTGTGGTGGTAAAGGTCAAGATGAGTCAGCTACAGAAGCCAGTGTGATGGCTCGTTATTTGCTCAATAAAGGCATTGATTTATCGAGAATCTATATTGAAGATAAATCACTACGTACAGTGGAACAAATACATAATGTACTTAATATTTTACCACCAAGTAAAACCGTAATTGCGACTAACGATTTTCATCTATTACGCTCTATAATGTTAGCTAAACGATTTGGTATCGAAGATGTATCTGGTTTATCAAGTCATTTAAGTTATGACAACGTTGATAGATATTTAGCATTGATCCGAGAACCACTGGCATTACTTAATTCATGGCTCTTCGATCATCCCAACGATTCAAGACAGTCACAACCATAAAAAAATGGTCATGCTGCATACTCCCAAACTAATTAATTTATCAATAATTTGTTGATGACCGAACAATGAATTTGCAAGTTTGCTAACGGTAAACACTCGACAAATACTGTATTTGCAATGTGTACATGGTATGATGAACACATTGCTTTTTAATTTTTTAGAAAAAAGAAAAATATGAAATCAGATACAATTGTTGCACAAGCAACACCGCCTGGTCGTGGTGGGGTTGGTATATTGCGTATCTCTGGCCCTAAAGCTCAAGAGGTTGCTAAAGCAGTTTTAGGCATTTTACCTAAGCCACGATATGCGCATTATTTACCTTTTTTAGCTTCTGACGGGACAACCTTAGATGAAGGCATTGCTTTATTCTTCCCCAATCCACATTCATTTACTGGTGAAGATGTACTTGAACTTCAAGGCCACGGTGGACCCGTTATTTTAGATCTATTGTTGAAACGTATTTTAGAAATTGCTGATGTGCGTATAGCAAGACCAGGGGAATTTTCCGAACGTGCTTTTATGAATGATAAATTGGATCTGGCACAAGCGGAAGCGATAGCCGATTTGATTGATGCCAGTTCTGAGCAAGCTGCAAAATCGGCAATTTCATCATTACAAGGGGTATTTTCACAAAAAGTTAATGCATTGGTTGAATCGTTAATTCATTTAAGGATTTTTACTGAAGCTGCCATCGATTTTCCCGAAGAAGAAATAGACTTTTTATCTGATGGCAAAATTGAAGCTCAGCTTGATGAAGTGATTATTCGCTTAAATGAAGTCAGACAAGAGGCGAAGCAAGGTTCGTTATTACGTGATGGTATGAAAGTTGTCATAGCAGGGCGCCCCAATGCTGGTAAATCGAGCTTACTTAATGCATTAGCAGGGCGCGATGCGGCTATTGTTACTGATATCGCCGGTACTACCCGTGATGTGTTACGTGAACATATTCATATTGATGGCATGCCATTGCATATTATTGACACAGCAGGGCTACGTGAAGCCAGTGACGAAGTCGAACGTATTGGTATTGAACGGGCTTGGCAAGAAATAAACCAAGCTGATCGCGTACTATTTATGGTTGATAGTACTACAACAACCGAAACCAACCCAGAAAAATTATGGCCTGAGTTTATTGAACGTTTACCTAAAAATATACCGATGACAGTTATTCGTAATAAAGCTGATCTAACAGGTGAACAACTTGGTCTTAGTGAAGTAAATGGCTACTCACTGATTCAACTTTCTGCACGGACAGGCGAAGGCATTGAGCTATTACGTGAACATCTTAAACAAGCCATGGGCTATACCAGTAGCACAGAAAGTGGATTTTTAGCCCGTCGTCGCCATTTACAGGCACTAGAAAAAGCCGCTGAACATTTAAATAACGGTAAGTACCAACTCACGACATTTCATGCAGGTGAACTATTAGCCGAAGAATTAAGGTTAGCACAAGAAGCCTTAAGTGAAATAACGGGTCAATTTACTTCGGATGATTTACTTGGACGGATATTTAGTTCGTTTTGTATTGGAAAATAACATAAATCGATAATTATTCTAATTATTGCCATAATTTTCACTGTATAAATTAAACTGGGCTGTATTTGAAATATAAGATTTAATGCTCAAAAGAGGTGAATATTATCAATATAACAAGGATAGTTTGTTGTATTAACATTAGATTCTAACTAGAAGAAACGTAATTATAATAACTTTGTATAGAATAGAAATAATCTAGTATGCGTGTAATGCGATTACTGTATAAGTTGGATGATTTATGAAAAACTATTTAGTCAAATTTTTCTTTTAATTATACTAATTTAATTAACTGGTTGTAGCCTTATGGACTATAAAAAAGTTATCCAATATGTAGAGCCAAGTGCTAATGAACCAAGGGCAAGGGTTATGCTTGTAGGGGATTATGATAGTTGGTATCATTTTAGTATTATCAATTTTGATGTAATAAAACCTAATTTTGGTTATCTATATACTGAAGGTAAAACAACAAATAGACCAAAAGTAAAAAATTTGGGAATGAACATAAAGGTGAAAGGCAAAAATAAAGCTAATCAAGTTTACTTACCTGCTGGTCAAATAATAAAAATTGGCGTTTATGGTCAACCGTCTGGTATGAACGTTACTCTTTTTGTATTCGTGGTAAAACTATGACTCTAGAGCAAAATATTGATTATGTTCTTTCCTTTGATAAAGTTACATTAAATAATAAAAAATATTGCCTTCTTTAGCTATACAAAGTTATTAATAAAACTCAGCTTGAACTTATTAAAAATTAGTTATATATAATGCTATATAGGTACAACCGAAAACAATTATTTAAAAGAATGGTTCTTTGTGTAACGTTTAAATGATGTTAATTGAATTTTTATTCAATAATAGATTTTATCAGATTGATTAGAGAGGTTTATCATGAAATTAATAGTCGATAATATGAGTTGTCAGCATTGTGTTAAAGCCATTACTAAGGCGATTAACGATATCGATCCCAAAGCTAAGGTGACGGTTGATTTAGCCAAACATGAAGTTGATATTGAGGGGGGTAGCATTTCGCAAGAAGCAGCAATTGCAGCAGTCAATGAAGCCGGTTATGAGTTTGTGGGTATTTCATATTAATTTTAATCAGTTTAATGGTAGATAACTATCCGGTGATTTTACTGTGTAGCATGTGGCAAAATATTAAGTCAAATTAAAAGGGGATTTTCGCTAAAATCCCTTTTTTGTTTTCTGCTATATTTTTGTTGACTATTCATGGTTGCAATGTATTTCACTTAAAGCAATCTCAATAAAACCCCACTCAAAATCATGATAATGATAGATGCAATTATCAATGATTAAATCTACTTGACTAAGTCGATATTTTCGCCATAATTGCCGTAAATATTCAATATTTCAAAATGTTATTTACCTGCAATGCTTAAAAGGATAATCAATATGCAAGGAAAAACGTTAAATGCGATCGTTACAATTATTGTTGGGTTTGCAATGGTTTTTACCGTCAATG
This sequence comes from Gilliamella sp. B2838, assembly GCF_026536185.1. NCBI lineage: Bacteria > Pseudomonadati > Pseudomonadota > Gammaproteobacteria > Orbales > Orbaceae > Gilliamella > Gilliamella sp. B2838. The sequence continues at coordinate 193,795 of NZ_JAFNOO010000002.1, read as the reverse complement.
CTTACCAAATTGATTGTCCAAAATCGATTGATGTTAAAGAAAAAGTTGAAAACATGTCAGACGGATGGGGGGCAGCTGATAGGGAAGAATTTTGGAATAGTGGTTTTGTGAAAAACATTTCACATAAATCTACCGGTGTAGGTGTTTTTTTGGGAGAGCCTTTAGTGGTACAAAAATCTGAGGATTATGTGCTGAATAACAAGAAAGGTTTTAAGAAATATCGCAATGAATGGGACGTAAGTTTACGACCTGAAGATACTGATCGTTATTATGCTTCATGTTTCTATTATAACAGTGAGGTTGTATTAGTAAAAAAAATTGATACATCGATGAAAAGCTGCTGGACTGACGTCTCTTTAGATGAGCTTGGTAATGAGATAAATAGTGAACACACACTTTATTGCAGTACCAATAAAAGGGGTGATAATCATTAATGTTATGTGGGATCGCTAGTCATTGCAATCCCCCTAGTTTAACACTCTATTTCATCATGATTTTCACTCAATTAGGCTAAAATAATTGATTATGTGCCTAAAAATTTTAAAAGGATGAACAATATGCAAGGAAAAACGTTAAATGCGATCGTTACAATCATTGTCGGGTTTGCAATGGTTTTTACCGTCAATGCTTACCAAATTGATTGCCCAAAATCGATCGATGTTCGAGAAAAAATGGTAAACATGCCAGAAGGTTGGGACCTGATTGGTAAGAGCAAATATGCTGATGCTTCTGATATCGATAAGACTATCCTTTCACAGGACTTTTGGGGTATTAATGTTTATCTAGACGATCCGGCGGCGATACAAAGACCCCATCAACGTTTGCTAAGTAAAAAGAATGGCGTTAAAAAATATCAGTTTATCTGGGAGGTTGAACAATTTAAACCTAATGAGAACTTTTATGTTCGTTGTGACTACTCTGGAAGTAGGGTTAAATTGGTGCAAAAAATTGACTCATCGATGAAAAGCTGTTGGATTTTTTATTCTCAGGATAAATACGGCAATAACGTATCTCATGAAAATACACTTTATTGCAGTACAAATAAAGCCGAAGATGTTAAATAATCCTATGTGGGATTGCAAAGCTTGGCAATCCCACACCCGTTCAACTCTCAAACTGTCATGATTTTCCCTAATAACGGGTAATCAAGCATCAAGTAATCCATTATTTTGCTCGCTAGCTTTTACCACCATTGATAAAAATGGTGGGTTGGACCAATTCCTTTGCCAATCGATAAATCATCGGCATGACTAATTGCACCTTGTAAGTAGTTCTTTGCTTGTTGAATGGCATCTGGCAAGCTGTGTTGCGGTAATAATGCGGTAATTGCAGCTGATAAAGTGCATCCTGTACCATGCGTATTTTTAGTTTGGATACGAGGCGATACCATTCTAATTGTTTGGTTTGACGTAATTAAATAATCTGGGCTTTCTTGACTAAGTAAATGCCCACCTTTGATTAATACCGCTTTACAACCTAATTTTAGCAAGGCATGTCCTTGTGCCTGCATTTCGTCCTCATTTTGGGCTTCTTGACAATCGAGCAGGGCAGCCGCTTCTGGTAGATTCGGGGTGATAACGGTGGCTAATGGTAAGAGTAATTCACGGATTGCATTCACCGCATCAGATTTCAGTAGTGGATGACCGCCTTTAGCCACCATGACAGTATCAAGTACGATGTTGGCAATCGGATGTTTTTTTAAGAGATGATGAACCACTGTCACAATCTCTTTATTCATTAACATGCCCATTTTTACACTATCAATATTGATATCCTGATACAGAGTATTAAATTGGGCTTCTACAAATTCAGGCGAGACAGGTAAAACAGCATCGACGCCTTGCGTGCTTTGTGCGGTTAATGCGGTGATCACTGACATGCCATAAGCACCTAACGCCGAAAAGGTTTTCAAATCTGCTTGTATACCCGCGCCACCGCTAGGATCGGAGCCGGCAATGGTTAATGCAACTGTTGTCATTCTTTGATTTCCTATCTTGCTTGTTGAATTTTGGTCAGTAGCGATTGACTGGCATTAGCAATATCTGCTTGACCACAAATAGCGGATACTACTGCGACACCTTCAATACCAGTTTTTATGACCTCAGTGACATTGGATAAACCAATTCCGCCAATGGCAACCGCAGGACACTGTTTGAGTTTCACAAGTTCAGCTAATTGTGCAGTACCTATGGCGGAAGCCGCATCTTTTTTGGTTGAAGTTGGGAAGATTGGCCCAATACCCAAATAATCAACCAATTGCCATTCAACGGCATCAAGTTGTTGTTGATTACTAACAGAAAAGCCGAGCCATTTATTTGCACCGATTAATTGACGAGTAACGGCAACAGGTAGATCACGCTGTCCAATATGTACGCCGTCAGCGTCTATCGCTAATGCGATATCGACATGATCATTAATAAGTAGCGGTACTGGCGTGTCTTTTAAAAGGTGCTTGAGCTGCATAGCTGCATGATACCAATCTTTACCTGATAGTTCTTGTTCTGATCTTAATTGTACGGTAGTTACACCATTTTCAATGGCAATTTTGGTGGTATTAAGCATACCTTGAATACCGCCACACAATTGCGGATCGAGCACTAAATAGAGGGTTAAATCGAGTTGTTTTTTCATCTGCTTGCCCTATTTTGAACCATCAACAAAAAGTGAAAGCTGATCGATAAGCGACACAGCAAAACTGCCTAGTCCTTGCTGTTTATTGGCTCGCTCACCAGCTTTTTTCATCATATAACAAGCACTGGCTGTGGCAGCTAAACTATCAGCACCACAAGCAATAAACGCAGCAACCATCGCGGATAATGAACAACCTGTACCGGTAACAGACGTTAATGCAATATCTCCACCCGCAATGCGATAGGTGTTCTCGCCGTCAGTGATATAGTCAATATCGCCTGTCATGGCGACAATGGTTTGATAACGACGAGCCAATTGTTGAGCTGCCGTTAATGCAACCGTTGTCGAATCTTGGCTATCGGTACCTTTAGAAGAAGAATGTTCGCCATTTAGCGCTAAAATTTCAGAGGCATTACCCCGAATCGCTGTAGGTTGGTATTTTAATAATTGTTGAGCGATATCAGTGCGATAAGCTAAGGCAGGTCCAACGGCAACCGGATCAAGCACCCAGCGTGTTCGGCTTTGTTGGGCTTGTTCGGCAGCTAACAGCATACTTTCAGCAATATTGCTATGCAGTGTTCCAATATTAATTAATAAGCTATTGGCAATATCGACAAATGATTTCACTTCTTGTTTGGCAATAATCATCGCTGGCGATGCACCAATTGCCAGTAAGATATTGGCGGTAAAATTTTGCACGACCTCATTGGTGATGCAATGCACTAATGGGCGTTGCTGCTTAACAAGGTGAATAAATGGTGTGGCGTGCTCAGCCTGAAAGGTTTTTATCTCTGACATATTCTTTCCTTAACGATTAATACAACTTATAACAGGTTAGGAAGAATTTGCCAATCAGAAGGTTAACGGCTTAGACTTCCCTACGCTGGTATAATCCAGATCAGGTTCAACGGGTAAAATCTCAGTTTTTTGTATCAAACAAAAAACACCCCGAGTCAAAACAATTTGTGTATTATGAACTGAGTATCAGTTTTAAACAAGATTATTGTAATAATCTTTCAATATCGGTTATGGCTTTTCTATCAGGTAAAAAGATGATTAAGTGGTCATTATCTTCAATAGTTAAATCAGTATTAACAATAATCACATCTTCACCTCGTACTACTGCACCAATTGTTGCAGCTGAAGGTAATTTTAATCCATTGATATTTTTACCAACAAGTTTTGATGTATCACTATTGCCTTTCGCCACAACTTCAATAATTTCGGATTCCCCTTGTCTGAGTGAAACGACTTTGACGATACCCGTTTGTCTTACATGGCTTAAAAGCTCAGAGATTGTGGCATGCTGTGGTGAAATAGCAATATCAATCACACTATCATTGATCAATTCTAGGTAAGCTTGCCGTTGAATCAAAACAATCACTTTTTTAGCGCCCATTCGTTTAGCCAGCATTGATGACATAATGTTAGATTCATCATCACTGGTGACAGCGATAAAGAGATCGGTTAATTCTACCTGTTCTTGTGAGAGGAGTTCTTGGTCTGAAGATTCGCCATGTAATACGGTTGTATTGACCAACTGTTCAGCAATAAACTCAGCTCGTTGAGCATTACGTTCAATTAACTTTACTTGATAATCGTTTTCTAAGCGTTTGGCTAGAGCGACAGCAACACCGCCTCCGCCACTAATAATGATACGTTTATAGGGCTTTTCTAAGCGTTGTAATTCACTTGTTACGGCTTTTATGTTCACCGGAGGGGTAATAAAATAGACCATATCACCCGCTTCAATTAAGGTTGAACCGATTGGGCGAATAAAACGATTTTTTCGATATATCGCAACCACTCGAGCTTCTACATGCGGTAAATGCTCTTTTAGTTCAGATAATTCACTGCCCACTAATGCACCGCCATAATAAGCAGTGACTGCAACCAGACAGACACGATTATCATAAAAAGAGGCAAATTGTAAAGCGCCTGGATATTGTACTAACCGGCTGACATGATTAGTGATTAAATTTTCGGGTGCGATGATGTGGTCAATATTAATACAATCTTTGTTAAAGAAGGGATATTTTTCGTCGTTATATTCAGGTGCTCGAATACGGGCAACTTTTTGCGGTATTTTAAACATGACATGACCAATTTGACAGGCCATCATGTTAACTTCATCAGAATTGGTTACAGCAACAAGCATATCAGCGGATTCGGCACCGGCGCTTTCTAATACCTGAGGGTATGAAGATTTTCCTAAAATAACTTGTAAATCAAAGCGTTCTTGTAGTGATTGCAGTTTGTCATGATCTTCATCAACGACAGTAACATCGTTTTGTTTTTCGGTAACCAGATACTCAGCTAATGCACTGCCGGTTTGTCCTGCACCTAGAATAATAATCTTCATAACAGACCTATCATCGTTAAATGACTTTACTACGCTTGCCATCTTATGACAAGCGTACTTATGTCAATTAATATTGTTTAAGTTTACCCTTAATTCGTGCTATTTATTCGACTCGCTATTAAACAAAACCGATTACATCGTATACTTTTTTCAAGGTCGGCTCGGCTTTAGCGCGCGCTTTTTCAGCGCCTTCACGCATAATAGAAAATAGATAATTTTCATCGTTGCGATACTCATGATAACGGGCTTGTAATGTTGTTAACATATCGATCACTTGCGTTGCTACTTCCGTTTTCAAATGACCATACATCTTTCCTTCAAACTCTTTTTCAAGCTCTGCTACCGGTTTACCTGTAACGCCAGTTAAAATATCTAATAAATTAGAAACGCCGACTTTATTTTTTAAGTCATAGCGAACTACTGGTGGCTCGTCAGAATCGGTCATCGCACGTTTGATCTTTTTCTCCACATCTTTTGGATTTTCAAGTAGGCCGATCACGTTATTGCGGTTTTCATCAGATTTAGACATTTTTTTGGTTGGTTCTTGTAATGACATCACTCTTGCACCAACTTTAGCAATAAATGGCTCTGGTACAGTAAAAACATCACCATAAAGTGCATTAAATCGCATAGCAATATCACGTGTTAACTCAAGGTGTTGTTTCTGATCATCGCCAACCGGTACTAAATTGGCTTGATATAGCAAAATATCAGCAGCCATAAGCACAGGATAATCAAATAGACCAGCATTAATGTTTTCTGAATGACGTGATGATTTATCCTTAAATTGCGTCATGCGGCTAAGTTCACCAAAATAGGTATAGCAGTTTAACGCCCAGCCTAATTCTGCATGGGCAGGAACATGAGATTGTACAAATATAGTGCTCTTTTGTGGATCGATTCCGCATGCCAAATATAATGCCATTGTATCTAGCGTTGCTTTGCGTAATTTTTGTGGATCTTGTCTTACGGTTATCGCATGTTGATTGACAATACAGTAAATGCAGTCATATTCGTTTTGTAGCGCAACCCAATTTTTTAAAGCACCTAAATAGTTGCCAAGTGTTAGTTCTCCTGAAGGTTGTGCACCACTAAATACAATCGGTTTACTCATAATTTATTCCTAATTTATTTATGCTTTGTTTTTTGCTAATTATTTTTTTGCATCAGCTTTGGGATGAGGTAATAACGTTAATATATCTTTAAAATCATCAAATAAGAAATCGGGATCACTTGTTGCAATCGATATTCCATAATTATAACCATAGCTTAATGCTACAGTAGGGCAATGTGCATTTTTAGCTGCCATAATGTCATTTTGAGAATCACCTACAAATAATAATTGATCACTAAATAGACCAAAGGTCGCCATCACTTGATAAAGTCCAGCTGGATGAGGTTTTAATTTGATCACATCACCACCCCCTAAGACTAACGAAAAGTATTCTTTTATCCCTAAAGAAGTCAGTAAATCAGGCAAAAATTGTGCAGGTTTATTGGTGACTAAAGCAAGTGGATAGTGGTTGTCATGTAATGCTTTTAAGGTTTGTTTGACGTGTGGAAATAACTTAGTTTCTACATCCATAACCTTATCATAATGTCGATTAAAGAGTGCCTTGGCTTGTGAAAACATTTCATTGGAAGGTTGGACATTGATAGCTTTAAATATGCGTTCTAACATCACATCAATGCCATTACCTACAAAGTTTTTAACCTGTTCATTGGTTATCGTATTTAATTTTAAATCGGCAAGCATATGCTTGGCTGCAAGCGCAAGTCCAGGAACACTATCCACTAGTGTTCCATCCAGATCAAAGGCGATGGCTTGAATATCGTCGAGTTTAGGCATGAGTTACTCCTGATAGCGCTTTACGCATTGCATCAATCACTGTTTTATAATCTGGTTGACTAAATATTGCTGAACCTGCAACAAACATATCTGCACCAGCTTTAGCAATTTCGGCAATGTTATCAACTTTTACACCACCATCAATTTCTAAACGAATATTTTGTTTAGATTGATTAATACGCTCTCTTACTTGTTGTAGTTTTTTCAATGTTGATGGAATAAATGATTGCCCACCAAAACCAGGATTTACGCCCATTACTAAAATAATATCGACTTTATCCATCACATAATCTAAGTAATTTAAAGGTGTAGCAGGATTAAGCACAATACCCGCTGTGCAGCCATGATCTTTGATTAATTGTAAAGAACGATCTAAGTGGATAGTCGCTTCTGGATGAATAGAAATATTCGTTGCACCTGCTTTAGCAAATGAAATAATCAGCTCCTCAACAGGGGTAACCATTAAATGGACATCTATCGGTGCTGTTATACCAAAATCGCGCAGAGCCTTACAAAACATACTGCCCATGGTAAGATTGGGAACAAAGTGATTGTCCATTACATCAAAATGAACAACATCTGCTCCTGCATCAAGTACTTTTTGAGTATCCTCACCAAGGCGGGCAAAGTCAGCAGATAATATTGATGGGGCTATAATAAATTCTTTCATGATAAAACCTCTTGTGCTAAAAGCTCATCCCTGTCGTTTAAGATTTTTGATATAGTGCTAAAATCTCGTCAATTTTTTTTCGCCCTTCACCAGCACAGCTAATCGAACGACGCATTTCGGCCCGATAAAGATGACGTGCTTTTTTATATAAGCTTCTTGTATAAGAAGTATCATGATTAGATACAAGAACCGGAATATCATTTTGATAGGCGATATTTTCAGCAAGTTGCGATAACTTTTTATGTTCTTCAAAGCCAAAATTATTCGAATAATAGGCTGTAAAACCCGCCGAATCACCCGCTGAAAGGTAAGGAGGGTCACAATAAATTACGGAATTTTGTTTAGCTTTTTTCATTACTTCATAATAAGGAGCACAAATAAATTGGGCATTTTGAGCTTTTTTAGCAAAAAAATAGAGTTCTCTTTCTGGAAAATAGATAGTTTTGTAACGACCAAATGGTACATTAAAAAAACCACTATTATTATAACGGCATAAGCCGTTATAACCATGTCGATTTAAATAAACAAATAATAGTGAACGTATATATTGATCTTTACTATGATTAAATACATCACGCAGTTGATAAAAGGCATCAGACTGGTTATTCTGATGAGTAAATAATAATTTAAGATCATTAATAAATTGATCTGGGCTGGATTTTAACAAGTTAAATAATGCAATCAGATCATGATTGATGTCAGCTAAAATATAGCTTTTATAATGTGTATTTAAAAATACTGATCCAGCACCAACAAAAGGTTCAATTAATTGATCGCCTTCAGGGAGATATCGCCTAATTGTGTCCACAAGCTCATATTTTCCTCCTGCCCATTTTAAAAAGGCTCGTTGCTTTTTCAACGGTTACTCCTAGTTTTTCTTTGTCGTCGGATAAATGAACGATATCCTTTAGTTGTTTGCAATTTTTTCTTTGTTAATAGCGGCTCCAGATTTAACCCATGGTTTATCTTTTTGGAGTGCTGCTGGTAAAGATTTCATCGCTTTATGAGCTTCATCTCTTGATGAATAATTGCCTTTGATTAAAATGAACCACGTACCATTTTTATGTTTAGTTTCATAAATATGATAATCAGTAATATTATTTTGTTTTACAAGTTTTCTTAGACCTTCAGCCGATTTAGAAGCACTAAGCTGAATTGTATAACGATCGTTTCCTATCTTGGCATTTTTAGCGGTATTGGTTTTTTCGTCTTTTCTATTAGTTGATTTTCGATTATGACTATCTGTTTGGTGTGAAACATGGGTTCTACCGTTAATGTCATTAATTGTTGTCGTTCTATTTGTTGACGTTGTTATATCACGATTAACTGAAGGAGCAGTTGGCGTATATGTGTTCGCTAAGTCGCTACCTGTATCGCTAGGAATATCCAGTTGTTGTTGCGTATTTGTTTGATTTAACGCATTTTCAGTTGGTGTCTGGGTTGCAACGCCAGCACTTTCTGTTGGCATTGCATTTGTCGCTGGACTGTTTAGTCCGTCAGTGACAGGCGTAGTATTGGCATCAGCTGAACTTACACTATTCACTTCAGGAGGCGTTACAAGCGTCGGCTCATTTTTACGTGAAGAAGATCGAAAGATAATTAAACTAAGTAATAACAGAATAATAACGATTGCCAAACCAAGAATAATTAATTTTTTTCTTGGAAAATCTTGTAAAAAACTTGGCAATGTCAACGAGGGCTTAGCGTCCTTACTAGGTTGTTCTGTTATATAACGGTCATCTCTATCTACACGCATACTTGCTCCTTAACCTATCCAAAAGGTTTAATGCTTTATGACTAACCATTATTATTTAAATAAATGGCTTAAATTTGCTCTATTTTTTCAATGATATAACCCGCAACACCTTTGGCACTTTGTTCATCTGTTTTAATAGTAATATCCGCAATTTCTTCATAAAGAGGTTCACGTTCACCTGCTAATTCTTCATAAAGTTCTCTTGGAGTATTACCACCTTGTAATAATGGACGACGTTTGTCTTTTTGCGTCCTTGCCATTTGTTTTTCAATAGTTGTTTCTAAATAAACAACAATGCCACGTGCTGATAATCGATTACGGGTCTCTTTTGATAATACTGAACCACCGCCGGTAGCTAATACTACACCTTGTTTTTCAGTTAATTCATTAATAACTTTTTCTTCTCTGGCTCTGAATCCGTCTTCACCCTCTAAATCAAAAATCCATGCAATATCAGCACCAGTACGTTTTTCAATCTCTTGATCTGAGTCGAAAAATTCCATGCCCAACTGTTGTGCAATTTGTCGGCCTATAGTGCTTTTTCCAGCCCCCATTGGGCCAATTAGAAAGATATTTCGCTTTTCTGCCATTGTAGTTTCATCATCTATTAATTTTGGTTAAAATATACAACACAATGTTAATGTTTATGACTGATTGAATCATTTACTTCATTAACTGTGTAACTTTTCTTGGATCTCCGTCTAACGACAAAAATTTAGGTCGGTAATTATCTCAATAGATAGTACCTTTTTGCAATAAGTATTTGTAATAGTTTTCTAGCTTATTCCTGCTTGGTGTAAATCATGAATATTTAACGCACCGACTAATTCACCTTCGGTATTTACAACGGGTGCAGCTGTAATATTGTGGTCATTAAATGATTTTAAAGCCTCTACTGCTTTCCAATTTTCGGGGATTTGATATCCTGGGCTGGTCATCACGTCTGTAATGCTGTCTTGCAATGTTCCATTTTTGAGTAATAAACGGCGTAAATCCCCATCAGTAAATACGCCAACAATTTTATTATTATTTTTGCAGATTGCAACTAAACCCACGCCAGTTCGGCTTAATTCTAACATAGCATCCAATACGGTTGCTGTTTGTGGTACTTTTGGAATTGAATCGCCCTGTCGCATAACATCTTTAACATGATTAAGTAATTTAGCGCCTAAACTCCCCGCAGGATGAGAGCGTGCAAAATCTTCTTCTTTAAAACCTCGAGCACGCATAACCGCTATAGCAAGCGCATCGCCCATTAATAAGGTATTGGTCGAACTCGAAGTCGGTGCAAGTCCCATAGGGCAGGCCTCTTTTTCAATTGAAATATCAAGCACAGCCTGAGCAGATTTAGCTAATGGTGAATCTAACCCACCTGTAATTGCAATAATAGGCACATTCATTGCTGTAAGGATAGGGATAATAAAATTAAATTCTTTTGCCCGACCAGAATAAGAAATTAAGATAACAACATCATTTTCGGTCACCATACCTAGATCACCATGTAGTGCTTCGGAAGGATGCATGAAAAAAGCTGGGCTACCAGTGCTGGCAAGTGAAGCCGCAATTTTTTTACCAATATGCCCAGATTTCCCAATACCTGACACAACAACTTTGCCTTTTGTTGTTAAAATCAGCTGACAAGCTTTAATAAAATCTTGTCCGAGTCGGTTCGGTAGTTTTTGAGCTTCGTAAAGTTCTAATTCAAGTAGCTCACGACCATATTGTAATAATTTGTCCATTTTCAACAAGCCTAACGCATTTAATATGAATAAAATGAAGTTATAATCGGTAATAACAACGTAAGATGATTATAAAAAGTCAGATTACTGATATTTTATCAATTAACGATTGAATATTCAAAAAAGAAAGGTATGACATTAAAGCATTTGTGGTATTTCAAGCCTTTAAACATCAATACATAATAATTTATAACCCAAAAGCCACTTTTATGCCCAATGTGATTAAAATTACCCCCAATAATTTATCGATAATTAATTGCATTTTAAAATAGTGTCGTTGAACTGCTTGTGTTTGAAAGATGAAAACCACAAAGGGCCACCATAATACGGCTTCTATCCAAATGATGAATGCAACTAGCAATTTGTCGGTGGTTGACGAGTTAGCATTTAATACTTGGGTAAAAATAGCTAGAAAAAATAACGTTGCTTTAGGATTAAGCAAGTTACACAACAACCCTTGTATAAACGCGGATTTAGCGGACATTTGTTTGTCAATTAATTGTTGACTGACATAAGTAGTATTGGTCTTTTTTGCAAGTAATGCTTTAATGCCAAGCCATAATAAGTAAGCGGCGCCCGCATAGCGTAATACATTATACAGTAATGGCGTAGCAGCAATCAGTACTGCCACACCGGCTACACAATAACTCATATGGATTAATATTGCAGTGATGACTCCCAAACACGTCAACAGGGCTATTTTTCGGCTATAAGTTAAGCTGTTTTTCAAAATCAAAAAAAAGTCAGGGCCAGGCGAAATCATGCCAAGACAACTGATAGTTGACACTAAAAGTACGGTATCAAGAGTCATAATTATGCCTAATTCAACAGTTGAGCAGCTTGATTTAAACTAGCAATGCCCGATTTATTTTGTTCAATATACTGTTTTTTATCTAAATTTGGTTGAGTTAAATAATCGGTTAAAAATTTAACATTGCTGTTAATTTGAGCGCCATTTAAAATGAGCCTTGGTAAATCAATCTGATAAATGGTTTGATCAGGTGTTTTTTGTAAATCAACTGTTTGTGCGTTTGTGAGCAAATAAAGCTTACGTTCTTTTTCTGAAAGATGTTTTATCGTTGGGGTTGCAGAGCCCATCATTAAATGATCGGGAAAGATATAAAACACGGTGTTTTCAAGTAGTCCTTGATCTTTTAACTGCTTAATAAACTGACCAACATTATAGTCTAACGAAGCAGCAACAAATGACATATTATCGTCTTTCGGTGCAATCACCGATCGCATTCGTTCGTCATAAAAACCATTTGGCGCATGCGTTGAAATGGTTGAAATAAATAGCGCGAAGGGTTTACCTGAGCTATGCAAACTCGTTACCTGTTTGTGGGCTATATCTAATATATCTTTATCATATAAACCAAAAGGCGCATTAGGATATTGGCCAGCATAGTTTTTCTCAGAAACGACTTGCATGCCTAACAGCTCGGCTATGTGTCCAATACCCGCAAATTCAGGGCCAGCCATAACATAGCGCGTTTCATAGCCTGCTTGTTTGAGTACGTCACCCAAGCTGACTAATTGTGTTTTATTTGCGCTGGCCAGCGGTGATGTCGAATATTCACCAATTAAAAATGGCATGCCAGTCATATAAGTATACATTGAAGCTGTTGTCCAACTGCTACCAGGGCTCATTGGCATATTCGCAAAGAAGGTATAGTCTTGCCGTAGTTGGCGTAAATGTGGCGTAATATCAGTAAAATCAAAAAAACCTTGTTCAAACGATTCTAAAGATAGAACAATAATATTTTTACCTTTTTCACTAGTGATTTGTTGCTTAGTTGGATAATTGTCCATGTTTAATGCGTGTAGTGCCTGCTCAAATGATCGTTTAGGTGCACAGGTCACTTGATAGATCTCGTATATTCGGCTAAATGGACCGTTTTGATAACTTAATGAGATAATTGCTATTACGCCAATTAATATTCGGATCGATAATCGACATTTATGTTGGCACAAATTAGCTAACTTTGTCAGCAAATATATCAATATAAAAAATACCGCAATCACAAGTACGGCTTGTAATTTAAAGATAAACAGCCCTTCAATAATATCATTAACATTTAAATTAACGTAAAACTGATAATCGATAAATCCACCACTAAAATAGATCGAGGTCAGTTCCATCACAATAAAAACGGTCATTAATACTATGATCAATAGTTGCCATTTTTTTTGTTTAAATAATGAAGCGAAAAGAATAGTTAGTAGCAAAAAAGGTAAAATAACAAGGGTAGATAAAGGCATAAAAACGTGTTACTCAGCAATTAACTTTGCCACAGTATATACGTATTCTTGAAAAAATAAAAAAGTAACCAAGGGTGGTATAACGAACATTATATTCCATTATTGTTGGCCACTCAGCATTAGCGGTTAAAGTTATTAAAAAAAATTAATAATCTCTTTTTTATTTTTTTGATATTAAATTAATAGGTTAATAAAAAAAACAACGATAATATGAAGAATTTCACTGTTTTGTTGCTATTGGTTTTTTTACTTACTTCTGTTATCAAAGATTCTGACTATTATGCGTGACCTATAAATTTGAGAAATATGTGGATGAAGATAACATTGTCTATTAGAGGTTAGATGTATCGAAAACTAAAATAACTTAACTTGTTTTTGAATAAATAAAAAAAGATTATATAAACACAGTTATCATTCTGTTATTTTCTGAAAATAAAATAAAGCTTATGAAGTGATTGCTACTGGTAAAGCATCTTTCCGATCTATACAGTTTAATTTAAGCAATAAGATCGATAACGATACGGTATGTATTCACTTTTTAAATAAACAACAAACCTACAAATTACTATCAGCCATCATTAAAGTAGACTTTACAATTATTAACTATTTTATCATTGATGAGTTTGATTGTTTTTTTTATACTCGGTCAGTCAATATTATGACTGGCATACAATATTTGTTCAAAATTTAGTATAAAAGAACAATGGATTATTTAAAAAGGATTAAAAATATGTTAAAATACAGTTGTTTACGGGGCCAGCCAGCCAGCCAGCCAGCCAGCCAGCCAGCCAGCCAGCCAGCCAGCCAGCCAGCCAGCCAGCCACATATAGAATAATTCACTTTTTTAGCGCGTTCGTTAGCGTTATTATTCCAGCCATAAAATCCTCTTTATTATTTTATTTTTTCATTAATCAATTTGTTGGTCGGTTAAAATTAGCCGTTTTATCCAAATTAGACTTATTAAAATTATTTATAAAACGACGTTTATTGTTAGTGTTTTTGTTATGTCCGGTGCTGTTTAGTATGCCCGTTTATGGATTGAGTTCACAAACAGCAAAGTCGATTAATGGTAGTAGTCCGTATTTAAGTTTTGACAATGGTAAGAGTGCTTCATCGACAATACTACCGTTGTTATCAATCACCTTACCAAAAAATAAGGTGATTTCGGCATTGGAAGACAATTCAAGTGCGACAGATCCTATTATGATAGATAAGGTGTCATCGACATTTAGTGATATTGTGACAAATATGCCGTTTGCAAATTATCCATCAACGACCTTAGCCAATGTGGTCGTGACAAATAATTATTGGCACGATCCGGATGGTGATAAATTATTTACGATAACGGGTAATATGCAAATAAAGTGGGAAAATGCGGCAGGAGAAGATGTCACCAATTATGTCAAGTCAAATCCGAATAGTGAGTTAGACTCGTGTAAATCGCCTTATAAATTAACACTCAGTGCAGATGCAGGTTCGTTAGCAACAAATTATGGGATCCCTTCAATAGGAAGCTTTACGGGGGGCAGCCATAGTTATTATCTTTACCCAAGTACGCCTAAAGTATGTTATGTTAAACCAAGCCTTGCATATGGTCGTCATTTCAATGATGAGGGTCTAGGTGGAGAGATTGCCGGTCCACCTAATATTTGGAATCCAGACCATGGTTTTCTTGTTCAATCTATCACGCCCGAGTCATATGGCATTAACTTTCCGACTACGGGTGCTGACAATTTATATTTTGATCTTGATATAAGCGGGACAGGAGCATTAAATTGGCCTGTAGTAACACATGGGGGGATCACAGCCACAATGATTCCAAATAGTAGTGGTACCAGTGTGCGAGTGACACTGACTGGACCTGTTGCAAGTGAGGCTCAAAAGCAAGCACTTACCCCTGGTATTATTCCAAAACCGAACTTACCTGCAACATTTGAATTAGTGGGTAAAGATAATCAAGGTAAAGAAGTAATAAAATATGGGTTTGTGTTAAAGCAGTGGTTTGTTAATAGGGGACAAAATAAAGTTAGGTACGATAACGCAGAAACTTGGTGTGATAGCATAGGTTATCAGCTTCCAACAGTAAAAGATCTTACTAACGCCAATTGTCCATTTCTAGATGATCCAACTTGTCAACCAGCTGTACCAACATCGGATTACTCAGTTTATCAGCGTTACATTGGGGCAAGTTTTTTAGCTGAGTGGGGCAAAATGGGAAATTATCCAAATGCAGATTTTAATAATAGTGAAACACCTCTATACTGGACAAGAGATCGTGGACAAAGTGATATTTATTATCGTGTTTACTTCGACGATGGAGTTATCTTCTCTTTTGGTGGACATCTTTCTGTCTATTCAGTATGTGTAGCTCCTTAGCAATCATTTATGTCGAGCATGTGTTTTAGATTTTTAAAAATTTGGGTTTAAAAAAGCAATAAAATTTAGGATGATAACACCGTTTTTTTATAATGTCTGTTTAATGAACAATAGTGTTTTCATTGAAATAAGGCTTATGTTATGGCATACACATGTGCGTATTATTTAGTGAATAAATATATCAAGTAATTTTATGGATGGATGAATTTTTTACTAGCAGAATACAAAATGAGCATTACTGATTTGATTAAAATTCATAATCACTATTGATTAGATAAAGGTGAAATGTAGTATGGATATAATTGATAAATTAGAGAAAAGTAATAGTCGCACTAGTATTTATTTTTTCAAACAAGGAATATTTGCGCAGTTGTATGGCATGTCGCTTTATTTGGCTAGAATAGAGTTAAATCTTTTGGTGAAAGTATGCGGTGTTCGTCATAAAAAAAGTGGTGGCGATCTTATTCTACGAGGTGGATTACCGGTTTCAACCTTAGAAAAACATTTTGGTCGTAGATTAATTCATCATGATTATGGTTATGAAATAAAGTTAACACATGAAATAGAGGATTTAGCAGATTATAACAGTTGGTATCTAAAGCAAAAAAATTATCTACTAAAGAAAGAAGAAATCGAGCGAAATAATAAAACAGAGCTAGTAGAGGCTGAAAAAAACTTAGAAGTATCAGCTTTGAGCAGAGAGTTAGCAGCCAGCAGGCAGCTAACACTCAGCGAGCAAGAGTATTATTTTTTAATGAATTGGCGGCAGGATAAATATCCATCATCAATAGAATCGGGTTTTATCCGAGGTTTGAAGGAAAAAATTTTATCACAGGGGCGAAGCCGTCTGAGATAAAATTTTTAGTATAAAAAACATGCATTTTTATTTTTTCAAATAATCTAAAATCTCAACACACTTTTTTTGAGAGAAAGTTATTCACACAATAATGAAATAGCCGATATCAAATCGGCTAAGCATGAAAACAATCCGCTAGTTAATTAACGATTTCACTCAACCAATCACTATTTATTCACATTTTTACTTATTATTTTATCAACGAGTTAATACCTAAGCGAAACTGACCTATCAATTCCTTTAGTAAGTGAATAATTAAAACTGTAGAGCAAAATAGCAAATCTCTTTTTCAGCATTTTTCATATAAATATTACTTATAATGATTAAAAAAAGATTGAAATTGCTGGTTAATTAAGTAACGATAATCGAACACGATTTTTTTTGAACATATTAATACAACAATTAGCCGCAAGGTCAATGTGATTGACAACAAGGAGCCAACATGTTTAGTAAAGAAATGACAATTGCCGATTATGATAAGGATTTGTGGGATGCGATTAAAGGTGAAGAACAACGACAAGAAGATCATCTCGAACTTATCGCATCAGAAAATTACACCAGCCCACGTGTGATGCAGGCTCAAGGCTCTCAACTGACCAATAAATATGCGGAAGGTTATCCCGGTAAACGATATTATGGCGGTTGTGAATATGTTGATATTGTTGAGCAATTAGCCATAGATCGTGCTAAAGCATTATTTGGTGCCGATTATGCCAATGTACAGCCCCATTCTGGGTCACAAGCTAACTTTGCTGTTTATACCGCACTTTTACAGCCCGGCGATACTGTTTTAGGCATGAATTTATCTGAAGGCGGTCACTTGACGCACGGCGCACCTGTTAGTTTTTCAGGTAAACTTTATAATATTGTTGCCTACGGTGTTGATGCTACCGGTCATATCGATTATGAGCAATTAGCTAAAATCGCTAAAGAGTCGCAACCTAAAATGATTATTGGTGGTTTTTCAGCTTATTCAGGTATTGTTGATTGGAAACGTATGCGTGAAATAGCTGATAGCGTAGGGGCATACTTTTTTGTTGATATGGCCCATGTTGCAGGTTTAGTTGCCGCAGGTGTTTACCCAAATCCAGTGCCTTATGCGCACGTTGTAACAACAACGACACACAAAACGCTTGGCGGTCCACGTGGTGGATTAATTTTAGCTAAAAATGGTAGTGAAGATCTTTATAAAAAATTAAACTCATCGGTCTTTCCTGGCGCGCAAGGTGGTCCTTTAATGCATGTTATTGCAGCAAAAGCAGTTGCACTGAAAGAAGCGATGGAGCCAGAATATAAAATTTACCAACAACAAGTCGTAAAAAATGCACAGGCGATGGTTGAAGTTATTTTAAAACGTGGTTACAAAGTAGTTTCTGGCGAAACTAAAAACCACCTATTTTTAATTGATTTGGTTGATAAAAATATCACAGGTAAAGAAGCGGATGCTGCTTTAGGTAGTGCAAATATTACAGTGAATAAAAATAGTGTTCCTAAAGATCCACAAAGTCCATTTGTTACCTCTGGTGTGCGTATTGGTACGCCGGCAATTACCCGACGTGGTTTTAAAGAAGCCGAATCACGGGAACTCGCGAATTGGATGTGTGATGTGCTCGATAATATTGATGATGAGCAAACAATTCAAGCAGTAAAAGAAAAAGTGTTAACTATTTGTAAGCGACTACCGGTTTATCAACATTAATTTTGAATGATATTCGCCGGCCGCTAAGTCGGCGAAATTAATCATCATAAATATATTTTATTCATGTTTTTATTTTTCTGAAGTTGTTGTGGTATTTTTTTGAACTGAAGACTTTTCCGGTTCAAAATATTGATTGAAATACCCTTTATACCAAAGCCATCCTCCACTTATAGCTATGCCAAGTACAATGGCTAACCAAAACGCTATAGTTAATTTTTTATTTCTTCTTTTTAATGGATCGCGTAAATTTCGTTTAGCGTTTTCCGGTAGTTCTGCTTTGCTGGTAAGTAATCTTCCTAATAATAGATTGATTTTTACTTGCCCGTTAATTGCCCAGCCGGAAGCTTCAAGTAAAGGACCAAGTGTTCTACGCCTTAATTTTAACCAAGCTAAAACAACAGAAGGACCTGAAATAATTAAAAACAGACCGATAAAAACCAGTGGAAATTGCCACCAAGTAAGTGAAAAAATAGCTTGAAATAGTGTGGCTAGTGCAGTACCTATGGCACCAACAGCTAAGCCTATCGCAGCAAAAATTCCGACACTTTTACCAATATCAAATTTTGTTTCTGGCTGTTGGATGACTTTTTCACTGGATTTTTCGATATCAGCATCTTTGCTTGTTGCCCATTTGTTAATTTGTTCCGTAATTAAACGCCCTATACGTTGATAAGGTGCCCATATTGCTTGTTGAATACTAATCGGTTTAGTAATCATTTTAACTACATTGGCATCCCAGTCATTGCCATCGTTGTCGATAAATACACCATTACGCCCCTCTATTAATAGATCACCTTGGCCCGCTGTGATTGCTGCTGCAATAGTCTGTTTTTCGCCTAGTCTGGTACATTCACAATAAAGTAGACATAACTCGGAGTAATTGGCCATCGTTGAGTGTTTAGCTATATTTTCTACTGCAACACACAATGTGGCACAACGACCGTCAATATAAAGTTTTCCTAATTGAAATGC
The DNA here is from genome assembly GCF_026536185.1 of Gilliamella sp. B2838. Lineage (NCBI taxonomy): Bacteria > Pseudomonadati > Pseudomonadota > Gammaproteobacteria > Orbales > Orbaceae > Gilliamella > Gilliamella sp. B2838. The sequence goes on along the minus strand of NZ_JAFNOO010000002.1, from coordinate 174,623 downwards.
GGCTCTTTTTTCAAGTGAAAAGAAATCAGCAAATGAAGCAAAGTTAACTAATAAACGATAAAGGTGTTTTTGAAAAAGCACCAGTTTTTCTAACACTAATACATCTGATGCTGAAATTGGTGTTTTACTGTCTTGTTCAATCATTTTTTCAAATTCAAGCAATAAATCATCTATCGTCGTACCATTGAAAAGTTGATTTGGTATATCCTCTATACTTTCCGTTGGGTTGGTTGTGACATTTAATTTCACCATTTCCGGTTTAGAATTAATCAATGTAGCGTAACCTTCTAAACTATGTTGTATCGCTTTCCACTCTGATTGACTAAGTTGATTTGGATTAGTCAATGAAGTTGCAACTAATGTTTTAAATCGGCTAATTTTATCTTTCCAAAGCGGATTAAGACCATTGACTAAGTCAAGCGTAAGGCTGTTATCAATTTTAGATAAAGGTAATTGAGCGAGTGCTTCATTTGATAACAGTCCATTTTGATTTGGCACAATATACTTCTCATCAACATTGAGTGATGATTGTGCTTGGGGCGCATATTGCGCCAGTTCAACACGTAAAAAATAATCATCAATTTTAGGTTTAAGTAATTGGATTAATTTCCATATTTCTGCACGATTTGCACCAAAAGGTGTTTGAGTATTATTAATATCTGTTTGCCATTGTTGCCATATCTTGATATTGCTTGCAAAAGCCTTAGCGATGTCGAGCGTTATACCATCTTGCCCACTCATATCTTTTTCTGCACCAACAGTTTTAATGGCAAATTCAATAAAAGATTGCATTTGAGTTGGTAATTGAGCCGATGCAGGAAAAATTAAATCGCCATTATAGAGTTTACTTGCATTTATTTTAAACGATTGTTGTACATCATCTTGAGTCAAAGACTCTGCTTGATTTTTGCCTAGATTGGCTAAGATACTACGAGCGGTTATTAATAATTTTTTACCTTGTTCGGTCGATGTGTTGATCTCTGATAAAGGTAAGGTTGGGCGGCTTGTTAAAATATTATCAAAAGATACTAGTTTGTCTTTTATCCAATTAATTGCATTTAGAATGTCTGGAATACGAATCCGCCCATCTTTATCATCATCTAATAAAGCAAGCGTTCTTTCGTCAAAATCTAACCCTGTTGTAGGGCAACTTAATGCCACCCATAATTTGGGATCTAATTGTGGTAAATCAATAATATCGTCAGCACTTTTAAAAACGACTTGATCTAATCCACCCACACGTTGAAATGTCCACATATGGCTCATCATAACCTCCATAATGAAATATCATTGATAGTGATAAATAATAAAAATATCGCAGTATTTATTTTTTAAAAGAAGAGCATTGAATGCTCACCATAGTGAAGCCTTTAACTACAACTTTGAAAATTGAATTTAGTTGCCTATTACAACTTTGTGATAGAATAACGCTTTATTATTTAATATCCAAATAAAACCAAAAATATGTCATTAATTAACCTTACAAATGCTTATCTTTCATTTAGTGATGCGCCCCTGCTTGATCATATTGATCTGTCGATTGAAGCAAATGAACGAGTTTGTCTTGTTGGACGTAATGGGGCAGGTAAATCGACGTTACTTAAAGTCCTTAATAAAGAAGTGCCTTTAGATGAAGGGCAAATTATTTATGAAAATAATGTTATTGTTTCACGCCTTCAACAAGATCCTCCTCGAGATATTCAAGGTAATGTATTTGATTTTGTGGCAGAAGGATTAAAAGATCAGGCGCAATTATTACGAGATTATTATGATTTATCTCATCAAATTGAGCAAAATCCAACAGAAAGTAATTTAACTAAGTTGGCAAAAATTCAAGAGCAACTTGATCATCAAAATGGTTGGCAACTTGATAATCGTATTCGTAATGTGATTTCATCACTTTCTTTAGATGGTGATGCATTATTGTCATCATTGTCGGGCGGATGGTTACGTAAAGCCGCTTTAGCCAAAGCGTTAGTTTGTCAACCAACGGTTTTATTACTTGATGAGCCTACCAATCATTTGGATATTGAAACGATTAAATGGTTAGAAGAGTTTTTAAAAAGTTTTAATGGCAGTATTGTTTTTATTTCTCATGACCGATCTTTTATTCGACAAATGGCGACGCGTATTATTGATTTGGATCGCGGTAAGGTTGCATCATGGGGTTGTGATTATGATAGTTATTTAATTGGCAAAGAAGAAGCATTACGCGTTGAAGAACTACAAAATGCCGAATTTGATAAAAAATTAGCTCAAGAAGAGGTTTGGATTCGTCAAGGCATTAAAGCACGTCGCACACGTAACGAAGGTAGAGTACGCGCCTTAAAAGCAATGCGGCAAGAGCATCGGGAGCGCCGTCAAGTGATGGGCAGTGCTAAGATGCAAATCGAAGAAGCATTAAGATCAGGTAAAATTGTTTTTGAACTTGATAATGTCAGTTATCAAATTGAAAATAAACAATTAATCAACGATTTTACCGTGCAAGTCTTAAGAGGTGATAAGATCGCGTTAATTGGACCTAATGGAGTGGGTAAAACGACATTACTTAAATTAATGTTAGGTGATTTAGTCCCAACATCCGGTCATGTTCATTGTGGAACCAAGTTAGAAGTTGCGTACTTTGACCAGTATCGATTAGAACTCGATCCCGAAAAAACCGTAATGGATAATCTTGCTGAAGGTAAGCAAGAAGTGATGGTAAATGGGCGCTCAAGGCATGTTTTAGGTTATTTACAGGATTTTCTATTTCCACCCAAACGAGCACGTACACCAGTAAGAGCATTATCCGGTGGTGAGCGTAATCGTCTGTTATTAGCAAAACTCTTTTTAAAACCAAGTAATTTATTAGTACTTGATGAACCAACCAATGATCTTGATATTGAGACGTTAGAATTATTAGAAGAACTTGTTAATGATTATCAAGGAACGGTTTTACTTGTTAGCCACGACAGGCAATTTGTGGATAATGTTGTCACGCAATGCTGGTTTTTTGAAGATCATGGTCATATTGGTATTTATGCAGGTGGTTACAGTGATGCTTTACAACAACAGCAACAAGCCAATCCCGTTAAAGCACAAATACCCCTTAATCAGTCGAGTAAATCAACTAACAACGAAGCTAATATAGTTGTTGATAATAAAGATCAAACCACTAAAAAGAGAGTCAAACTGAGTTATAATGAGCAACGTGAATTGACCCAATTACCAATTAAGATTGAGCAACTCGAGGTGGCTATTAGTGATTTACAAACACAAATAGGTCATAGTGACTTTTTTAACCAACCTCATGACGTTACCAGCAAAATATTACAAGATTTGGCCGATAAAGAAGCTGAGTTAGAAACTGTATTTACACGCTGGGAACAACTTGAATCGTTAAGCCAATAAGCGCTTGTTTAGCGCTTATTTTGCTAATAACCAAATTCGTTTGGATAATAAGAAGAATAAAAGTAATGCAAGAACAACAAAAATTGAACCAATAAAGCCAATGTAATGGGTTGAGAGTACAACTAAAACTTGGCTACCGACAAAAGCACCGCCACCAATTCCGATATTGTATATACCTGAATAGACCGATGTGGCAATATCTGCGGCATCAGGTGCAGCGTCAATCACTTTGCTTTGCATTACCATACCAATAATAGTTATCGAAAGCCCCCATAACATACTTTGCATAATGGCAGTATAAAGGCTTAAAGCACAAACATATAAAGACAATAAACAAATTATTAGCCCTATCATCGGTAAGACGAGAATCGCAATAGGGTATTTGTCAGCATAGCGAGCAAATAGTATGCTACCTATCATGCCTGAAAATCCAACAGCTAATAATATAATGACAATAACATGTTGACTAAAACCGCCCACTTTCATCATAAATGGTGTGATATACGTGTAAGCAGTAAAATGACCGGTGATAATTATCGCCGTCAATAAATAGATATTCAAAAGAACAGGGCGTTTTAACACTTTTGGAATGTCTTTTAGTGAAATGACATTTAAGCTCGGCACTTGAGGCAATAAGTAGAGTAATAACACCATAATTGAAAATGCAATGATACTGATGCATAAAAAGGTTGCTCGCCATCCCACGAGTTGTCCTATCATTGTACCAATTGGAATACCTAATACGGTAGCCATTGATGTACCCACAACAATAAAACTCATTGCTTGTGCCCGTTTGCCATTTGGCGCTAATCGAACTGCTAATGGCGTAGTGATAGCCCAAAAAACGGCATGCGCACAAGCAATACCAATTCTCGCCACCATTAAACTATAAAAATTCCAAGCAAAACCCGCTAAAATGTGACTACAAATAAACAAACAAAAAAGTCCTGCTAATAATTTTCGTCTTTCCATTTTTGAAGTCAATACTGTCAATGGCAAAGACAATAACGATACCGCCCAAGCATAAATGGTTAATAAAAGCCCAGCATGAGCAACATCCATCGAAAAACTTTCAGCAATGTTGGGTAGTAATCCAACGGGCACAAATTCAGTGGTGTTGAAAATGAATCCAGCAAAAGCCAGACAAAGTATCGACGACCAAATTCGAGACCGTTTATTGGCATTATTCATGATATAACTTTATTGAAGGGATAAATTGATTTTCAATAATTATAACTGAATATTGTTAGTTATTAAACGGATAGGTAGCATAAATCTTGCTTAGCTATGCCATCTATAATCTTTAGATGACATAGCTTTCATAATGGGTAAAATTAGTTTGTTAACGCTGTGACTGCGGCTAACACTTTATCGTAATTAGGTTCGTCCGACGTTTCTTTAACATATTCAACATAAGCGATTTTATCATGTTTATCAACGACAAACACAGCCCTTGTAAGTAATCGTTTTTCTTCAATAACAACACCATATTTTAAACCAAAATCCAGATCTTTGTGATCTGATGTCACTTTTACTGCATCAATTCCTTCGGCCGCGCAGTATCGATTTAATGCAAATGGCAGATCGACACTGACAGAGAATATTACGACATCTTTTAATTTTGCAGCTTCAACATTAAAACGGTGAACTTGCGCACTGCACACAGAAGTATCAATTGATGGCACTGAATTAATTATTCTAACCTTGCCTTTAAAATCGGATAATTTTATCGGCTCCATTTTACTATTTTCAACAGTAAAATCTGGTGCTGTATCACCAATTGTTATTTTTGGTCCTAGCAAAGTAACAGGCGTTCCTTTCATCGTGACTTCATTAACTCGTTTTTGCATAGCTGTCTCCTAATTTTTAGTGTCACATTAACTTAATAGTGGTAGAAATAAGATGGAAAGGTGAGGATAGAAAAACTCTCTTTACTATAAAGCTAGATTAAAAAATCATCAATAGTATGACAAGGTGAATAATGATGATTTACCCAATTAATAAAATTGCTAAAAACATTGTGATGTAAACGCAATGGTTATTTATCCATTTTGCAGCTTTATTAGGTGTAGGTATATAATGTTATTTCCCTTTCTACTACTTTATTGATTATTATGAGCCAACTTCTTATCACTGTGTGTTTACTTACTTTTAGTAATATTTTTATGACTTTTGCTTGGTATGGACATTTACGTTTTTTACATAATCAAGCTTGGATAGTTGCTGTTTTTATAAGTTGGGGTATTGCATTATTTGAATATTTATTACAAGTCCCTGCTAATCGAATTGGTTTTCAAGTCGCGACAGCGGGTCAGTTAAAAATTATTCAAGAAGTGATTAGTTTGTCTGTGTTTATTCCATTTTCAATTTACATTTTAAAAGAACCATTCAAAACGGATTATATTTGGGCCGGTTTATGTTTGCTTGGCGCTGTATTTTTTATGTTTCGAGATAAGATCTTGGCTTAATAGACTTTCACAACCTGAATCAATATGTGACACTTATCACATAATAAAAATCCGACTGTTTATTCCTAAAATAATTCAATTTAAGATTGGCTGACTGCGAAGTGGTCAATCTGATTAAATAGCGTTTTAACAACGTATTATCGAAATTTTTTATTACTTGAAGAAACTAACAAGGCAATTTGTTTCATAGACTATATTGATAGTGTAATGCCAAGTTTAGTAAGGAGATGTATATGAAACAACTTTTTGTCAAAAGTATTATCATTGGTTGTTTATTTTGTGCAAATACTTTTGCGGTAGGCGTTAAAGATGTCACTACCGATCCGCAAGACTTTTATCTTAAAGAAGATCAAGCACCTGATAGTCTATTATTGCTACCGCCTCCACCATCTTATAATAGTATTGATTTTTTGAGAGATAAAGCTCAATATGATTGGGGAAAATCTATGCGTAATACTGAGCGCGGTCATCAAGCCTATTTAGATGCCGATTCCAGTAAAGATAATGTTACTAAGCAGTTTTCGCCATCTTTTGGTCACGAAATATCAATCACAACAACTCCTGAGATTTATAAACTAATTACCACAATGAAAGAAGATGCGGGGGATCTCGCCACACGTTCAGCGAAAAACCATTATAACCGAGTCAGGCCCTTCTCTTTTTTTAATGAACCAACTTGTCGCCCTGAAGACGAAAAAACTTTATCCACTAATGGTTCATATCCGTCAGGTCACACCACAATGGGGTTTGCTATTTCGCTAGTGTTGGCTGAGATAAATCCTGAGCGTCAAAATGAAATTTTAAAACGTGGTTATGAGATTGGTGAAAGTCGGGTAATTTGTGGCTATCACTGGCAGAGTGATGTGGATGCCGCTAAAGTGATGGCAGCAGCAGTTGTCGCGCAATTACATACTAATCCTGCATTTAATCAGCAATTAGCTAAAGCTAAAACAGAATTTAGTCATTTAAAAAAACATTGATCTAAAATTTAACTTAGCGTTATTAAGTTGTGATGAATAATTCGCAATGAAATTGGCTTTTAATTATAAAAAGCCAATTAATTAACCCTTATACTGCTTTAAATGATATATCTGGCAAAATAGTTTCACCTTGCCAATAAAGTTCACTGGCAATTAAGCTGGCTATTTGACAATAAAGTTGTGTAAAGTCACTTTCAGGGTGACTAATTACAGTTGGTTTGCCAGAATCGAGATCTTGTCTTAACATTTTATGTAGGGGTATTTGGCCCAATAATTTAGTGTGATATTGCTCGGCTAAATGTTTAGCGCCACCTTCTCCAAAAATAGCTTCATGATGACCACAATTTTCACAGATGTGATAACTCATATTTTCAACAATTCCCAGCGTTGGAATGTTGACTTTATTGAACATGGTAATGCCTTTTTTAGCGTCAATTAAAGCAATATCTTGTGGCGTTGTAACAATAACCGCGGCTGTCACAGGAATACTTTGTGCAAGAGTTAATTGTATATCGCCAGTGCCTGGCGGCATATCGATAACTAAATAATCGAGTTCGGGCCAAAGTGTATCTTGTAAAATTTGTAGCAATGCTTTACTTGCCATTGGTCCTCGCCATACCATAGCACCATCAGCATCAACTAAATAACCAATAGAGTTACTCGCTAATCCATATGCCATAATAGGGCTCATATGTTTATTATCAGGGGTTAATGGTTGTTGTTTTTCTGTGCCTAACATTGTTGGAATAGAAGGACCATAGATATCAGCATCTAAAATGCCAACTTTAGCGCCTTGTGCTTGTAACGCAAGGGCAAGATTAATTGCTGTTGACGATTTACCAACTCCGCCTTTTCCTGAGCTAACAGCAATAATGTTTTTAATATTTTTAACTGCATGTTGGCTATTGGCACGTTTTAAAGTGGCTATGTTATAGTCAAGCTGCCAATTCACATGGTTAACATTATCTAACTTAAGTAACTCAGGCGTTAACTTAGCTTTTAACTCTTCAAAAGCAAGTCCCCAAGCAAATGGCATGGTTAAATGAATTGAAAGTGACTCATCAACATATTCACACCGCTTAACCGCACCAAGTGCAACTAAATTTTTTTGTAAAGTAGGATGGGTAAATGTTTCAAGAATCTGTTTTGCTTCCATGTTTTTTGACCTTAAATTTTGTGTACCAGATTTCTACTTATATTGTTTTAAATTATTAGTATTTCAAGTACGATGACAAACAGTTATCTAATCGATAAATTAAGTATTGCCATTTTATATGATTAATTATGCCTATTACACTTTGAATTCATGTTGAATTTGAGAGAAATGTTATTAAATTATGGCATAAATCTAGCGATAATCCCACGATTGATGTACTATTTCCGCCATTATGTAATAAAAGGTAATTAATCGACATGACAACAAAACGCAAAATATTGGTGACTTGTGCGCTTCCTTACGCAAATGGTTCAATTCACTTAGGGCATATGCTTGAGCATATTCAAGCTGATGTTTGGGTACGTTATCAACGTATGCGTGGTAATGAGATCTATTTTATTTGTGCTGACGATGCGCATGGTACGCCAATCATGCTTAAAGCTCAGCAATTAGGTATGACACCAGAGCAAATGATTGCAGACGTTAACATCGAGCACCAACGAGATTTTGCTGGTTTTAATATTAGTTACGATAATTACCACTCAACGCATAGTCCTGAAAATCGTGAAATATCAGAGCAAATTTATAAAAAGCTAAAAGCTAATGGCTATATTAAAACTAAAGTTATTTCACAATTATTCGATCCCGAAAAACAGATGTTTTTACCTGATCGTTTTGTGAAAGGGACTTGCCCTCGTTGTAAATCACCAGACCAATATGGCGATAATTGCGAAGTTTGTGGTGCAACCTATAATCCGATTGATTTAATCAATCCGCAATCGGTGGTATCTGGTGCGACGCCGATCATGAAAGATTCTGAGCACTTCTTTTTTGACTTGCCTGCGTTTTCCGATATGTTACAAGCGTGGATTCGTTCAGGCACACTACAAGATCAAGTGGCTAATAAAATGCAGGAGTGGTTTGAAGCAGGATTACAACCATGGGACATTAGCCGTGATGCGCCTTATTTTGGCTTTGAAATTCCAGACGCACCAGGTAAATATTTTTATGTTTGGTTAGATGCGCCAATCGGTTATATGGGCTCTTTCCTCAATTACTGCAATAAACATAATAAACCGATTTTTGATGAGTTTTGGAACAAAGGCTCAACAACTGAACTTTACCATTTTATCGGTAAAGATATTGTTTACTTCCATAGCTTGTTTTGGCCGGCAATGTTAGATGGTAGCGAACATCGTAAACCTTCCAATATTTTTGTGCATGGTTATGTGACAGTCGATGGCGCTAAAATGTCAAAATCACGCGGTACCTTTATCCAAGCAAGTACCTATTTAAAACATTTAGATCCTGACTGTTTGCGTTACTATTATGCCGCGAAATTATCACCACATATTGATGATATCGATTTAAACTTAGAAGATTTTGTTCAACGTGTAAATAGTGATTTAGTTAACAAAGTGGTGAATATTGCCTCGCGTTCGGCAGGCTTTATTAGTAAACGGTTTGACGGTAAATTATCTGATAATCTTGCTGAACCCGAGCTTTATGCGTTATTTGTCGAAAAATCAATCGTGATTGCTGACTACTTTGAACAACGTGAATCAGGGAAAGCAATACGTGAAATCATGGCACTGGCTGATGAAGCTAATCGCTATATTGATGAAAAAGCGCCATGGGTAGTGGCTAAACAAGAGGGGCAGGAGCAAACTCTACAAGATATTTGCTCAATGGGTATTCATCTATTCCGTATTTTGATGACTTATTTAAAACCAATCGTGCCGTCATTAGCACAGCGCACCGAAGAATTTTTAGGTAGCCAATTAGCGTGGGATTCGATTAATCAACCTTTAATTGGACACACTATTAACCGATTTAAAGCCCTATTTAACCGTATCGATATGGATAAAATTACTGCTATGATTGACGAAACAAAACAACAAGCTGCATTAGCGACACCAGCTAAAGAAAACGTCGCCGAACCTATTGCTGACACGATCAATTTTGATGATTTTGCCAAAGTGGATATGCGCGTTGCCTTAATTAAAAATGCAACTGTTGTTGACGGCTCTGATAAGTTATTGCAGTTAACACTTGATATTGGTGACGAAACTCGCAACGTATTTTCGGGCATTAAACAGTTCTATCCAGATCCAGCGGTTTTAGTTGGTAGATTAACCATTATGATTGCCAACTTGGCTCCACGTAAGATGCGCTTTGGTATTTCAGAAGGGATGGTACTATGTGCAAGTGGTAAAGACGATAGCGAAGGTGTTTACTTATTATCGCCAGATAGCGGAGCAAAACCGGGTATGCGAATTTCGTAACTGTTTATATTATTCACATCTTAACAAGTTAAACATTAAAGCTTGTTAAGATGTTTTTAAGTAGATATTTAAATGAAATTGCACCTCACTACGATGGTTAGTTGAATTATAAATTTTTACTTAACCAACTATCGTGCAACCATTTTTGTGTTTGGCGACCTGCACGAATAAAGTCCCATTCAACATCCCTTTCAAAAACCATTACTGTTTCGTCTGGTGCAATAATTGTCCAAAAGTAAAGACCTGTATTTAAATCACGGCATTTTACCTTCATACCTGTCAACGTCACTTTTTTTCCGTCAACAATGATTTGTTCATCATGCGTATCTATCCAATTATTGTTAAAGTTGTTTAATAAATCGGGTGCATAAGTTTCTAGAAATTTAAGTGTAATGGATAAGGCTTTATCTTTATCAACTTGCGCTTTAGATGATTGATATTTCGGCAATAATCTAACAAATCCTTCTAATTTCCCGGTATTATTATCCAATAAAAATGAGATATGCTGGTTATGAAGTTGCATGGTTTCTTGCGGTTCAAAACGATATAGTGTCACTGGTTGTTGATTGTGCATTACTTCAATAGTTAAAACTAACTTAAAATTAAGTTCATTATTATCTAATAGTTGTTGTAAATTGGGTGCAGCTTGGGTACTGATGTTTGTTAACTCTATTAAGGTCATCGTATTTTCCTTTGTTTGGTGCAATTGTTGAGCATAGCATGTTGAATAACAAAAACTTAATATTAGTGTCAGTTTGATTAATCGTTCTATCATAAATCAATTCCTTATGATGAGGGTTAAATTGATGATGAGTTGGATTGCGCAGAGTAAAAGTAAAAGAGAAAGCGCGGTTATTAGTACAAAAGGGTTAATTAAAGACGGTAAAAATGCTCCAAGACTTACACCAATAAACAAAATACAAGTATATAGTGATGTTGCAATACCTCTATCTTTGATCTCTGATTGTGTTGCTACATATACAATCATAGAAGGAATAGCATAGGCAAGACCAATGATGAATATGAAATGAGAGAGATAGAGGATAATTAATGTGTTAATTTGATCATTTATAAAAAATGCCTGTATCAATAATGTTAATGCCATTACGCAAAGCGCTATTGCTAGCACATATGCGGGTTTGATCACTTTAAATAGATAACTTGCGGTTAAACTAAATAACATAGCAACAATGCCAATGCTTCTTAAAGTTGTAATATGGCTGATAAGCGAGCTACGATATAATACGGAATAAAGTGCAACAAAACCGAGTAAAACGAATAATGAGCAGAGATATACTGGAAACAATTTTTTATTGATCAGTATAGTTGGTAACTTAGACAATATTGTAATAAGCGTTGTACTTGGTACGGCCAGATTATTTTTTTCGCTTTTTAAGTGATAGACGTAAAAAATAGTGGCACCACTCGCATAAATACCGCCTAAAAACCACATTGCATAAAGCAGTGAGTTTGAAATCAATAACGACCCTAACCATTGCCCAATTGTTGCTGCAAGTAAAAATGCACAACTAATTATTGATATCGCTTTAGATTTTGAGCTGTCAGGTAGGTTAATCGAAATCCACGCTAAAGCAACAGGCGGAAACGAGGCGGCGCAAAATCCCTGAGCTGAACGAGCAAGCAGTAGTAAATAGTAGTTTGCTAGCAGTGGTAAGATAAAACTAACGCAGGCAAGTAATAGCAGACCAATGATTAAAGTGAGATCCTTGCCGATTTTGTCTGATAAACTTCCCCAGACAATCAGTCCGATAGCGTAGAAAATGCCAAAAAAGGTGGTTAATAATCCAATATTATCGGCACTTGCGTGAGTAACAAAAAGTAGTAGATTGGTTGAGACAGGCATTAATATATAAAGTTGACTCACAACGGCCAGTGCAATAAGTGGAATGTAAAAGGTACCTATAATTAATTTATATTTCATGTTAAGCTCTAAATGTTCAATAATTGTAGTTAAAGTGCAATTATTGAATTATAGGGTCATTTTTATCTTAAATACAACATTATTTGTTGTTTAAAGATATTGTGCCTTATAATAAGCATTTATTTTGACTATAAACAGGTTTTCGACATGGGTGATAATTCACTAAAAAATACGTATGATGACTTTTTATCAACAGTGATTGTTGGTATTGGGGAAGTTTCTGAAATGACTAAAATTCCAGTGAGAAAATTACGTTATTGGGAAGAAAAAGGCATCATCAAAACAGTTGACCCACAATCTAAATCTCGTCAATTTGATTTAGCCAATATTAAAAAGATAATTCTTATTCAAGAATTGATTGATGATGGATATTCATTAGATGGCGCAGCGAAGAAAGTTGAAGAAAGGTTTGCTAAAATTGGCTCATTGATGAGTTTAATTCAGATGTAACAATAGGTTTTTTTAGACACTAGCTGTTAAGCTACCATTTATTTAAATTAGGTTTAAAAAAACTCAAAACGATAACAATGTTATGGTTTTGAGTTAGTTTTTATTCAAATATCATTCAATAGTAATATGGCATCATCTTACTATTTTTGATTTTCAGCTGGATTGCCTGAATAGGGGAATAGGCCATCTTTAAGTGAGAATGAAAAGTCTTTAGTGCTAATTTCACCAACGACTTTATCACTATCGTATAACGCTAACAAAAATTGTGCCATTTGTTCGGCTGAATGATATTTAGCAAAGCTTTTATTGTAGTCATAATCGGTGACATTGTTAGCTTTTTGTCCAAACTCTGTTTTGGTTGCCGCAGGAGCCAGCACTTTAGCTTGTAATGGCGCTTTAGCTTGTTTTAATTCGTGAGCTAAACCTTCAGTGAATGCACTAACATAAAATTTAGTTGCACAGTATGTGACCGCATTTGGTACTATTGTGTATCCGCCTCTTGATGAAAGATTAATTATTTGAGTATTTGCTTGATCTTGATATTTACGCACATACAGCGTTGATAGAATTGTTAATGCTTCGATATTTAAATGTAGCATTGATTCTATTTTATTTAAGTCCTGCTCTTTAACACTTCCATAATTGCCAAAACCTGCATTGTTAATCCAAGTCTCGATAAAATATTGATCAAGATCTTGAAAAAGTGAATGTACATTACTGGCTACTGATAAATCACATAATTTTATAATGACATCGACCGCTGGGTTGATCTCTGCAATTTTGTTTTTAAGATCAATTAATTGTTCTTCCCTTCTTGCAATAAGAATAAGGGATTTGTTGCGTTTAGCAAATTCAAGTGCTGTTGCATAACCTATACCAGAGCTCGCACCTGTTATAGCTGTGTATCTTTTATCTGTCATATTCATATTTTATTTCCATTAAAACGATTATTAAATTTAATTTGTCTAGTAATTAAATAAAACGGCTAATTGTCATTTTTTTAATATTAAAGCATTAGAGATAATTGAATTGTATTTCTTAATTTAAGATTTCCATGAATTATGTGGTAATTCATCTTCTTTGGTCGCTTTTGCTAAAGCTTCTTTTAATTGTTCACGATTAAGTGAAATGCAATAAGCTGGTTTAGCTCGTTCGAATCGCCAGCTTTCTGATAAATTGCCAACATCAATATAATCATAGCCAATTTGGTCAAGTAACTGACAAACTATCTGTTTGCTCGGCATATCATTACCAGCGACAGGCAGCGCTCTTCTGTTAACTTTATCATTTGGTTTCGCATCTTTAACGATATCTTTTGCAAGAATAGCATTGAATGCTTTGACTACTTTCGATTGGTTAAGGTGTTGAGCGACAAGTTCGCTGGTTGTTATTTGATGATTATCCAATAACTCAAAATGACCATCCCTGTCAGGATAGTAGTTCATGGTATCAATAATAATTTTGTTACTTAGTAAATCTGTTGGTAACTGTTTATAGTTAGCAAATGGTATTGCAGTTACGATGATATCACTAAATTCTATGGCTTCTTGTTGATTGCCGATTTGACAACCTATCGCGCTCGCCACGCTGTAAAGTGTGTTTTTTCCTCTTGAGTTACTTAGCATAACTTGATACCCAGATTCTATAAATAATTTTGCACAAGCTTGACCAATAAAGCCAGCGCCAATAATCGATATTTTTTTCATTTTGTATTTCCATTAAATAAATAAAGTTGTTGTATTATCTTTATAAAATAATAGATAATAAATACGATAATAATTGATTTATTAACAACTAGGAGTTGATAATTTGGATTTATTAAAGTGCATGGAAGCGTTTGTTGTGACAGTAAAAACAGGATCTTTTGTTGCTACATCTGTTTCATTAAATACTTCACCTCAAATGGTCACTAAATATATTTCTTATCTAGAAAAATACATTGGTTTAAAGCTACTTAATCGAACAACACGTTCACAGCATTTAACTGAATTTGGCAAACAATATTATGAGCGGTGTTTGTTTATCCTTGATGAAGTTAAAGCAACAAAAAATCTTGCCCAGCAATTTAGTGAAGAGCCTAATGGTCGATTAAGAATCAGTGCGCCAGTCAGCTTTGGTCATTTCAATTTAATTCCAGTTATTAGCTGTTTTATGAAGCGTTATCCCAAGGTAAATATTGATCTTCAATTAAGTGATCGTTATGTTGATTTGGTTCAGGATGATTTTGATGCGGTGTTTCGTATTGGAGTATTAGATGATTCAAGCCTAATTGCTCGTAAACTCAAATCTTTTCAACTTATTTTTGCTGCTGCACCAAGTTATTTGGCTAAATATGGAATACCATCAGTGCCCAATGATATAAAAAAACACCAATGTTTGATTTATCAATATGTTAATCCAACAAGAAAAGATCATCTTTGGTCTTTTAAAGTTAATGGTCAAGTGATTAATCTTCCTATATCCGGAATGTTACAAAGTAATGATACCTTCGCCTTAGCACAAGCCGCCATTCAAGGATTGGGAGTAACGATGTTACCTGAGTCGATGCTAAGTGAAGCAATTAAACAACAAAAATTATTACCCATTCTACAGGAGTATTTACCACCACCTAGAGAAGTTCATCTACTTTATACAGCGGATAAACGCCAGTTGTTGAAATTAAAGATGTTTATTGAATTTATAGTAGATAAGATGGCTTAGCTTATTTGATGCTGTTTACTGTAAGTATATTGGTCAATATGCCTGAGTGTAAGTGAGATAATATAATAACTAGCTAAAGTATCGATAACTAAAAAGGCGACTCAGTCGCCTTTTTAGTTAATAGTTTAAATCCATTTAAACTACTATTTATTTAATTGTTACTGTTGTGCTTAACTCTTTTCCTAACATATTGTTAAGGTAAACTAAGTCATCAGCAGTTAATGTACCAACTGCATACTTCAGCTGTAATAAACTCGTTAAATAAGTATATTTAGCATCAGATAAGTTGCGCTTAGAGCTATATAGCTGAGTTGTGGCATTTAATACATCAACAATAGTACGTGTTCCAACTTGATATCCCGATGTGGTTGCTTCTAATGAACTTTCCGCAGAGACAACCGCTTGTTGGTAAGCTTTGATTGCACTGATAGATGACGAAATATTGTTGTAAGAAGAACGAACTTGATTAATCACGCTACGATTGGTGCTTTCAAGTTTTTCACTAAAACTGACAAAGTTATGTTGCGCTTGTTCAACTTGAGACATGGTTGCACCGCCCGAGAAGATTGGCATACTAACACTCACGCCAACATAGTTACTGCCGGAATATTTAGTACCATTAGGGACATTAGGACTAGTCTGCTTACCATATCGATCAGTTTTATTTAAATTGGTCGATGCATCAACACTTGCTGTTGGCATATAACCAGATTGTGCTAACTTGATTTGATCGCGTGCGATATCTTGATTTAATTTCATTGTTAATAAATTCAGATTTGATGTTTCTGATTGTTTCAACAATGCGCCGATTTGGGTTGGCATTTCAGTTTTAAACGTCTTAGTATTAATACTTGCTAATTGGGAATAAAAACGACCGCTGACTTGCCGTAAATCTTCAATGGCGTTATTTAAATCATTTAATGCATTAACTTGTTGTGCAACGGTTAAATCATAATTAGCTTTGGCATTTTGTACATCTGTAATAGCCACTAAACCCACTTGATGTTGTTGCTGGGTTTGTTCTAATTGACGACCAATGGCTTTTTTCTGAGCTTCGATAAAGCTCAATGCATCAAGCGCTTTTAGCACATTAAAATAAGCAACTGAAGTATTTAAAATTAATGTTTGCCCTTGATATTGGTAAGTGATATCAGCAATACTCGCTTGTTTTTTTGTGATATCTAAATTTTTCCAATTAGAAAAATTGAATAGACTTTGCGATAAAGTGACTTGATATAAATTACCACTTTTAGATTTTTCACCGCTGTTATCTCGGCGCCCATGTGTTACACCATAAGAAGCACTTAACCCAACTTGTGGTAATAAACTTGCTCGAGAGCCTGAAATTGCTGAATAAGCTTTGTCTTTATCGGCTAATGAACTTCGTAGATCTGGGTTCGTTTCTTTGGCTTGTTCATATACCTGAACCAAATTTTCAGCAAAAACTGCTTGGCTTAATGTTAAGCCGATTAGAAAAGTTAGCGTTTTTTTCATCAATTATCTCTTTAAGAAACATTAAAATATAATAGTACGTTGATTTAAGTGATTTTAACAGATAATTAGCATATAGTAAGCATAGTTTATGTAACATTCGCACTTTTTATTAAAATTTAGCTTAAAATTGAGAAACAATATGAAAATTATCAATAATCCTGTCCATTTTAACAAAAACGATGTGTTCAATCTAACCAAACGAGTTTTGTATAAAGGGTTTTTTTCATTACTTGAATATCGTTTTCAATACCGTAAATTCGATGGTTCAGTTAGTGAATTTGTCACTAGAGAAATTTTAGAACGTGGGCACGCTGTTGTGTTATTAGCTTATGATGCTAAACGTGACGAAGTGGTTTTAATTGAACAAATTCGTATTGCCGCTATTGAAACTCAAGATACTCCATGGATGTTAGAGCTGATTGCCGGCATGATGGATCATGAAAATGAATCTTGTGAAGATGTTGCAAGACGCGAAGCTATGGAAGAAGCAGGGATTAAAGTTGGTCGTTGTATGCCAATTACAAGTTATCTGGCTTCACCTGGTGGTCTAACTGAAAAATTGCATATTTTGGTTGGTGAGGTTGATTCAACGACAGCAAAAGGTGTTCATGGATTAGCTGAAGAAAACGAAGATATCAAAGTGCATGTAGTGAGCAGAGAACAAGCTTACCAATGGGTCGAAGACGGTTTAATTAATAATGCGGCTTCAATTATTGCCCTACAGTGGTTACAACTTAATCATCATCGATTAAAAAATGAGTGGATGTAATGAGTATTGCCGATCACATTTAATTATTTCTTCCATTAAAATGTGATCTATTTTACACTTTAATATAACGCTTGGATTTATAATAAAAATTATATCACTTGCTACACCCCTAGGTTTTGCTATTTCCGTCATTAACTGTAATGTATTAATGAATAATTGAGGTGAATTTTGGAATCACTTTTACAGCTTCCAACACAAAATAAACAACACGCCAAAATATTACAAATTACCGATATGCATCTTTTTGCCGGTGACAGCAGTGTATTACTTGGTGTAAATTCAAATGCAAGTTTTTTAGCCGTGTTAGATGAAATAAAAAGCGCCAAAAGAAAGTATGATTTAATTGTGGCAACTGGCGATTTTGTACAAGATGGATCCAAACATGCTTATCAACGTTTTGCAGAGCAAATTATAAGTTTAAAAACGCCTTGTGTGTGGTTAGCTGGCAATCATGATAACTATAGCTATATGCAGTCTGTTTTTGCCCATTATGATTTAGCTGATAATAAGGTGGTATTACTTGGCGATAAATGGATAATCATTCTTCTTAATAGCCAAGTTGAAGGGCAAGCTTACGGCTTTTTAAGCAATATAGAGCTTGAATTTTTACAACATACTTTAGTCAAATATCCAGATAAGAATGCATTAGTTTTTCTGCATCATCACCCTATATCCTCCAGTTGTCATTGGCTTGATCAACATATTTTAAAAAATAGTTGTCAATTGGAGCAAATTGTCCAAGGTCACCAACAAATAAAAGGGGTGGGATGGGGACATATTCATCAAGAGCAAGATCATTTATGGCATCACTGCTTAGCGTTTTCAACGCCATCAACTTGTGTTCAATTTAAACCAAATAGCTATGATTTTCAGTTAGCAGATAAAGATGCGCCAGGTTGGCGCGAAATTAAATTAAATGATAATGGTTCAATTGACACGTCTGTTTTTCGAATTTGTGATAATCGATTTGTACCGGATTTATCACAAAATGGCTATTAATTACTGTAATTAAATATCACCAATTACAGTAATGGAGCAAAAAAGTAAAAGAGCCGTTCAACGACGTGCTGCCAAATGGGTCGTTGTTTCCAAGTTTCGATATTAACTTCGTCTGATTGCGCTAAATATTTTTGTAAAAGGTTAGATAACGATTGGGCAAATTCAGCATCATCAATGACGGTGGTAATTTCAAAATTTAACCATAAACTGCGCATATCTAAATTTACAGTACCAACTAAGCTTAACTGGTTATCAATTAACACACTTTTTGTGTGCAATAAGTTATCATTAAACTGATATAGCTTTACACCACCATCGAGCAGTTCCGAAAAGAAAGCTCGGCTTGCCCATTTGACCATTAATGAATCATTCTTTTTAGGAACAATAATAATTACTTCAACCCCTCTTTGCGCAGCGGTACAAACTGCATGTAAAATATCATCGCTTGGTACTAAATAGGGTGTGGTGAAAATAATTTGCTCTTGTGCTGAATAAATAGCAGTGAGTAACACCTGATGGATCATGTTTTCCATATAACCAGGACCAGAAGCAATAAGTTGCATGATATGCTTTTTCTCTTCTGGTGGTTCTGCAAAGTCAGTAATTTGCGGTAAGGCTAAATCGGTACCGGTTTCTAATTCCCAATCACTAGCATAAATTGCACCCATTAAGGTGGTGACAGGTCCACGCATTCTTACCATAACATCGACCCATTCACCAACATGCTTATTTTGTTTAAAAAAGCGTGGATCGACGATATTCATACTACCTGTATATGAAATATAATTGTCAATAATAGCCACTTTACGATGTTGGCGCAGATCGAGCCGTCTAAACATAAAGCGCAATAAATTAACTTTAAGCGCTTCAACTATTATAATACCAGCTGCTCGCATTCTTTTGCTTGCGTTAGTTTTAAGAAAATGGCGACTACCTGCTGAATCAACCATTAACCGACATGTTACCCCTCTTTTGGTGGCCGAAATCAGTGCGCTTTCAACATCATCTGCTCGACCGCCTTCGTTCCAAATATAAAAAACCATTTCAATATTAGACGTGGCTTGATTAATGTCTTCAATGAGTTTATCAAATATGGTATCGGTGTCACTAAGCAGTTCGATATGGTTACCGTTTATACCATCCAGTCCGGTCTGGTGTTTACAAAGTTGGAAAATGGGTTTACTGACTTGGCTAACTTTGGTGGTAAAAATATCAGAAAATACACTAATTCGATTGATAAAATTAGCAATGATTGGCCGCATTTTTTGCGCACGTTTAACGCGTTGTTGACCTAAATGTGCTTCACCAAGTGAAAAATAAAGAATAATCCCAACGATAGGTAAGATGTAAATGACCAACATCCAAGCAATGACATAAGTTGTTGGTCTACGCTTAAACACTATCCGTAAAGTTACTGCAACGATTATCAACCAATAAACGAAGAAGATTAATGAACTAATTAAGGCATGAAATGAAGTATATTGCATATTAGTTAACTATTGCTTAAGTTTAATTGACTAATGGGATCTTTGCTACAATCATAATGCTGAAAAATTTCAGGTAATGGCTTAGGATTGTTATGTTTATCAACTGATACATAAGTAAATACTGCGTCAGTAATACAAAAACGTTGAGGGGTGTCTGATGTGTCGAGTACTTTTTTTACCCAAACCTCAATGCCAATCGTGATTGAGGTTTTACCTGTTTTAATACAATGAGCATAACAACAGACAACATCGCCAACCATTGCCGGTTTATAAAATGTGATACTACTTGCATTGACTGTTACTACACGGTTTCTGGCAATTTCTTTTGATAAAATTCCGCCAGCTAGATCCATTTGTGACATAATCCAACCACCAAAAATATGGCCATGTGGGTTTGTGTCAGCAGGCATCGCAAGTGTTCTTAATACCAATTGTCCTTTAGGATTAGTTGTGTCTTGTTTCATGATGAAAGCCTTAGTTATAACATTTTACTCGGTACTAGCGTGTTTTTTTAAATTTCGATAAATATAGATACCAGATATTAATGATAATAGTAAAGAGGCACCGGGTAAAATAAATACTTTGAAAATCCAAAAAAATTCATCAGGAGCATAATAAGTTGTGATTAAACTGATGACTCCACACGAAATGAAAAATACTATCCATAACAAATTTAGTCTATTCCAGACAGCTAAGTTTAATTGTAACTCTTTACCAAGCATTTTCTGTAAAAGATTTTTTTTAAAAATAAATTGACTAATTAATAAAGCAGAAGCAAAGATAAAATTAATGATTGTCACTTTCCATTTAATGATATTGGGTTCACGAGTATATAATGTAAAACCACCAAAAATCATGATCATTAGGTAGGATAACAACTCTACTTTATCTATTTTTCGATAAATAACGAGAATAATAAGAAAAGCAATGGTTGCTGAGATCATGAGTGCTTGAACGCCAGCAAAAATATCATACATTGTTAAAAAGACAAAAAAGAAAATCAGTGGAATAAAATTCAAAAGTTGTTTCATGTAATTATTAACCTGATAGATGAGATACTTATTAAGAGTTAAATAAGAAAAAAAGCCTATTAATAATAGGCCTTATTTTTTGGTATGAAGTTCGGGATGTGCTTTACAATTTCCTGATTGGCAATGACCGTAAAGATACAAACTATGGAACGTTAACTTAACGCCATATTGTTCGGCAATTTCTTTTTGTCTGGTATTAATAATTTCATCACGAAATTCAAATACTTCGCCACAATCTAAACATATTAAATGATCATGGTGTTTTTGAGTTGATAGCTCAAAAACCGCTCGTCCACCTTCAAAATTATGACGTGTAACAATACCCGCATCATCAAATTGATTTAAAACACGGTAAACTGTGGCAAGTCCAATTTCTTCACCCATATCAAGTAACTTTTTATAAAGATCTTCGACTGTGATATGTTGACATGAAGGATCGCGCAATAACTCTAAAATTTTTAATCTTGGTAAAGTAACTTTTAAACCTGCGCTTTTTAGTGCAGCGTTATTATCGTTATCATGATTTGTCATATTGCATTCCAGTTTAGTTAATTAATCAGTTATATTATAAGACTATGTACGGAAAATAAAATAAATCACTTTGATAGATTAAATATTCATTTCGCTTTTGACTTGATTTACCCACGTAGCGATGCGTTGTTCTGTCAATTCTGGTTGGCGATCTTCATCAATTGCTAATCCAATAAAATGGTTATCGTCAACTAAACTTTTAGATGCTTCAAAGTTGTATCCATCAGTTGACCAATGCCCAACAATTTTGGCACCTTTCGGTTCAATAATATCGCGTATAGTTCCCATTGCATCACAAAAATATTCGGCATAATCTTCTTGATCACCACAACCGAAAATAGCAACCGTTTTACCATTAAAATCAATTTGCTCTAGATTAGGAAAAAAATCATCCCAATCTGCTTGTGATTCACCATAATACCAAGTCGGAATGCCGAAAAAAAGATAATCATATTTTTCTATATGTTCTTTGGTGGTTTTAGCAATATCAAAAAGATCTGCTTGTTCACTTCCTAAAATAAGTTGGATTTGTTTAGCTACATTCTCTGTATTACCTGTATCACTACCAAAAAAAATACCGACGTTTGCCATATTTGTACCTTCACTGTTTTACAATATAAAAAATATTTTTTGAGTATATCATTGTCACCTGTTATCAGCAATAATTCTCAATTACCATCATCATACCATATTATTTGCTACACAATTGATTGATCTTGGATTAGAATTGTTGAAAATTTAATAATAACATAAGTTTTGGAATTTATTTATGAACCTGCACGAGTATCAATCAAAATATCTTTTTAAACAATATAATTTACCTGTTCCAGAAGGTTATGTTTGTAACTCAATTGATGAAGTACAAGATACCTTAGCTAAATTGGCGTCTCAAGCAGATATTCACGCTTGGGTGGCAAAGTGTCAGGTTCATGCTGGTGGTCGTGGTAAAGCAGGCGGCGTGATTTGTACACACGATTTTAATGAAATCAAACAGTTTGCAGAAAAGTGGCTGGGTAAGCATTTAGTGACTTATCAAACCACATCTAAAGGTCAACCGGTTAATCAAATTCTCATTGAAAAAGCGTCTAATATAGATAAAGAACTGTATTTAGGTGCAGTAATTGATAGAAGTTCTAAACGCGTAGTTATTATGGCCTCTACAGAAGGTGGGGTGGATATTGAAAGTGTCGCTGAAAAATCACCCCATCTAATTCATAAAATTTCACTCGATCCTTTAACCGGACCTTGTGCGTATCAAGGACGTGAACTCGCATTTAAATTGGGTTTATCCGGTAAACTAATTAATCAATTTGCTAAATTATTTGTCAATCTAGCTACACTTTTTTTAGAAAACGATGTGTCTTTAGCAGAGGTGAACCCTTTAGTGATTACCGATGCTCAAGAGTTGATTTGTTTGGATGCGAAAGTTGTTATTGATGATAATGCGCTTTTTAGACATCCAAATTTGAATGTGCTAAGAGATACCACACAAGAAGATGAACGCGAATCAATTGCCGCCAAACAGGGAATTAGCTATGTATCTTTAGAAGGTAATATTGGTTGTATGGTTAATGGCGCAGGTCTTGCCATGGCTACGATGGATATTATCAAATTATATGGCGGTGAACCGGCTAACTTTTTAGATGTTGGTGGCGGCACGACCAAAGAACGTGTATCTGAAGCATTTAAATTAATTTTATCTGATAAAAATGTTAAAGCAATTTTAGTCAATATCTTCGGTGGTATTGTTCGATGTGATTTAATTGCTGATGGAATTATTAACGCAATAAAAGAAATAGGTCTTGCGGTTCCTGTTGTTGTCCGCCTTGAAGGTAATAATGCTGAGATTGCTCGAGAGATATTAGCTGAAAGTCAGTTAAATATTATTACTGCAAAAAGTTTAATTGATGCTGCACAAAAAATAGTTGCTGTTGCATAATAAGAAAGAGTGGAGAACGGAAATTATGTCAATTTTAGTTAATAAAGATACCAAAGTTATTTGCCAAGGATTTACTGGCAGTCAAGGAACCTTTCATTCACAGCAAGCATTAGCCTATGGCACTAAATTAGTTGGTGGTGTAACACCAGGCAAAGGTGGAACTCAGCATTTAGGTTTACCCGTTTTTAATACCGTAAAGGAAGCAGTAGCAACTACGGGGGCGACTGCAAGTGTTATTTATGTACCAGCCGCATTTGGTAAAGATTCAATTTTAGAAGCAATTGATGCCGGCATTAAATTAATTGTCTGTATTACAGAAGGTATTCCAACCTTAGACATGTTAATAGTTAAAGAAAAACTAAAACTAAAACAAACCGATACTGTCATGATTGGACCTAACTGCCCGGGAATTATTGTTCCTGATGAATGTAAAATAGGTATTATGCCGGGGCACATTCATTTAGCCGGTAAAATAGGCATTGTTTCCCGTTCTGGTACTTTAACTTATGAAGCAGTTAAACAAACTACCGACATAGGGTTAGGTCAATCAGTTTGCATCGGGATTGGCGGTGATCCTATTCCAGGTAGTGATTTTATTTCAATTTTAAAATTACTTGAGCAGGACCCTAAAACAGAAGCCATTGTTATGATTGGTGAAATTGGAGGTAGCGCGGAAGAGGAAGCCGCTGAGTATATTAAAAAACATGTCTCTAAACCTGTTATTGGTTATATTGCAGGGGTATCTGCACCATCAGGTAAACGTATGGGGCATGCTGGCGCAATTATTTCGGGTAATAAAGGCACTGCTGAAGAAAAAACCAGAACACTACAAGCTGCAGGTATAACTGTTGTTAGTAGTTTGGCTGATATCGGTGATGTTGTAAAAAAACAATTTAATATGTAGTTTTTTGATATCCGTCAAATTATATTTTAAAATATTGATGTACAATATCGGTCAATAACGATATTAATTTAGTGAGCATTTATGTAGTAGGGAGCAAATATGTTTGATATAGTTGAACTATCACGCCTCCAATTTGCACTCACTGCAATGTATCATTTCATCTTTGTACCATTAACGCTTGGTTTAGCGTTTTTGTTAGCAATTATGGAAACAGTATACGTTGTAAGTGGTAAGCAAGTTTGGAAAGATATGACCAAATTCTGGGGAAAACTCTTCGGTATTAATTTTGCCGTTGGTGTTGCCACAGGTTTGACAATGGAATTTCAGTTCGGCACGAACTGGTCATATTACTCACACTATGTGGGAGATATTTTTGGTGCACCACTAGCTATCGAAGGGCTAATGGCATTTTTCTTAGAATCGACAATGGTTGGTCTATTCTTTTTTGGTTGGGATAGATTAAGTCGAGGTAAGCACTTATTGGTTACTTGGTGTGTTGCATTCGGTTCAAATCTTTCTGCATTGTGGATATTAGTGGCTAATGGTTGGATGCAATTCCCTGTTGGATCTGAATTTAATCCTATCAATGCTAGAATGGAAATGGCGAACTTTTTTGAGTTAATTACCAATTCTGTTGCGCAATATAAATTCGTGCATACTGTTGCAGCAGGTTATTTAACTGGCGCTATTTTTGTTTTAAGTATTAGTTCATACTATCTACTTAGAAAACGTGATGTTGCTTTTGCCAAACGTTCTTTTGCTGTAGCTGCAATGTTTGGTTTTATTATGTCGATTTTAGTTGCGTTTATGGGCGATGAAGCTGGTCACGAAATGACCACTGTTCAACCAACTAAACTCGCTGCGATTGAAGGTGAGTGGGAAACTCAACCTGCTCCAGCATCATTTAATGTTATAGCTTTTCCTTCTCAAAAAAATAAAGAAAATTTATTTGCTATTGAGATTCCATATGTTATGGGTATTATGACAACACGTTCATTAGATACTCAAGTTATTGGTTTGAAAGACATCTTAAATACCAATGAAACCAAGATTCGTAATGGTGTTTTGGCTTATACAAACTTGGAAAAAATTCAAAAAGGTGATCAAGATCCTGCCGTATTAAAAGCTTTTGAAGATAATAAAGCTGATTTAGGTTATGGTTATTTGGTTAAACGCTTTACTGATCGTGATAATTTAACTATTCCTGAAGCAACAGAACAACATATTAAAGCTGCTGCTGAGGATTCTATTCCTACCGTTTGGCCGCTATTTTGGGCATTCCGTGGTATGGTTGGTCTAGGATTATTGATGATTCTTGGTACTGGTTTTGCTTTGTGGACCACTTATAAAAATAAAATTACAGAAAGACGCTGGTTACATCGTTTATTAATGTTGTTTTTACCATTCCCATGGCTTGCTTGTGAGTGTGGTTGGTTTGTTGCTGAATACGGTCGTCAACCTTGGGCTATTCAAGATATTTTACCAACAGGTGTAGCAAATTCGTCATTAACTCCAGGTGAAGTATTATTTACAATGATATTGATTTGTGGTCTTTATACCTTATTTTTAGTTGCTGAAATGTTTTTAATGTTTAAATTTGCACGTTTGGGACCGAGTTCTTTAGGTACAGGCAACTATCATTATGAAAAAACACAACCGGTAACAGAATAGGGCATAGGGAGTATACACAATGATTGATTACGAAATTGTACGCGTCATCTGGTGGGTGCTGATTAGCGTTGTTTTAATCGGTTTTGTTGTCACAGATGGATTCGATATGGGAGTAGGTATTTTACTACCATTTATCGGAAAAACTGATACAGAACGTCGTATTATGATAAATGCCATTGCCCCTCATTGGGATGGTAACCAAGTATGGTTAATTACTGGTGGAGCAGGTATATTTGCAGCTTGGCCAATGGCTTATGCTGCTTCATTTTCAGGTTTTTATATTGCGATGATATTAGTGTTATGTGCGCTATTTTTTAGACCAATTGGTTTTGATTATCGTAGTAAATTAGAAAATTCAAAATGGCGTAACTTATGGGATGGCGGTATCTTTGTTGGGAGTTTTGTTCCTGCATTGGTATTTGGCGTTGCATTTGGAAACTTACTAGAAGGTGTTCCGTTTAGATACGACAATACTTATCGTGTATTTTATGATGGTAACTTTTTCGGTTTGCTTAACCCATTTGCTCTATTAACAGGTGTCGTTAGTTTAATGTTAATAGTTGCTCATGGTGGAGCATGGTTGCAAATGAAAACCTCTGGTGAGCTTTATTTGCGCGCAAGGAAAGCAACTCAAGTGGCAAGTTTGATTTTAGTCATTGCTTTTGTTTTAGCTGGAGTTTGGGTAGCTTTTGGTATTCATGGATATGAAGTGACAAGTGTTATTGATCACAATGCTGCCTCTAATCCATTAGCGAAGACTGTATCGACCGATACATCATGGTTAACAAATTATATGAATTATCCAATTTTATGGTTAGTGCCTGTTTTAGGTGTCGTTTTGCCATTGTTAACTATTCTTTGTTCTGGTTTAAATAAAAACGCATTAGTTTTTATTTTATCGTCATTAACAATTGCTTGTGTATTATTTACTTATGCTATCGCAACATTCCCATTTATTATGCCATCAAGCATTATGCCAAATGCAAGTCTAACTATATGGGATGCAACATCAAGTCAATTAACACTTAATATTATGTTTGTAGTGGTATTAATCTTCTTACCAATAGTGCTTTTATATACTATCTGGTCATATATTAAAATGTTTGGACGACTTGATAAAAATCATATTGAAAATAATAAACATTCTCTTTATTAAGGAACAGATATGTATTATGTATTATGGTTTGTAGGCATTATTGCAGCTTGTATGTTATCTGCCGTTACTGGATTATGGGTAGAACATATTAGTAGTGATAAAGAGTCAAATAATCAGTAAGTTATTAGTATAAAGTTAATTAAAAAGGTGGCTTATCGTCACCTTTTTTTAATTTAAAAATTGTCACTATAATCGAATTAGTCACAAATGATAATTGTTTTCATTTAAGTAATTTTATATCATAGTGCGGCGAATTTTATATTTAGATATAATAACAACAAATTTTTTTTACGTGATATTTGAATATGAAACAATTTAATTGGAATGCAAGGGTTTATTATGAAGATACCGATGCAGGTGGAGTTGTCTATCATGCTCGGTATCTTGCTTTTTTCGAACGAGCTAGAACCGAAATGCTAAGACAACTCGATATTAGTCAACAAAAGTTATTACAAGAAGGTATTGCTTTTGTTGTAAAAAAGATGGATATTAGCTACCTCTTTCCAGCTCGTTTAGATGATATGCTGACAATTAGCAGTAGCATTGAGCAAGTTCGCAAGGCGTCTATTATCTTTAAACAGACTATTTTTAATCAAAACAAGCAAGCTATCAGTTCTGCTGATGTGATTATTGCGTGTGTAGATATGACTAAAATGAAGCCATGTGGGCTTCCTAAGTTATTAGTTTCGGAGTTTATATAAGTGGAAAATCTTAATATTATTGATTTGTTTTTACAAGCAGGTTTATTAGTACAATGTGTGATGATATTGTTACTGAGCTTTTCTGTTATGTCTTGGGCTATTATTTTTCAACGTAGTAAAATTTTAGGAAAAGCTAAAAAACAAGTTGATCAATTTGAAAATAGTTTTTGGGCATCTGATGAATTAAATGTTTTATTTGATAAAGCAAAATTCAATAAAGAAGATATCAGTGGTACAGAACATATTTTTTATTCGGGTTTTAAAGAGTTTTCTCGGCTATATCAAATTAATCCAAATATGTCAGAAGCGGCATTAGATGGCGCATCTCGCTCGATGCGATTAGCCATGAATCGTGAACTTGATAATTTAGAATTACATATTCCTTTTTTAGGAACAGTTGGTTCTATCAGTCCATATATTGGTTTATTTGGTACTGTTTGGGGTATAATGCACGCATTTATTTCATTAGGTGCAGTTAAACAAGCAACACTTCAAATGGTTGCACCTGGTATTGCAGAAGCATTGATTGCAACCGCTATAGGGCTATTTGCTGCTATTCCTGCGGTGTTGGCATATAATCGTTTATCATTAAGCGTCAGTAGAATAGAGCAAAGCTATTTAAACTTTATTGATGAATTTTCAGCTATTTTACAACGTCAAGCTGTTGCGGTTAGGAAGTAATTAATTATGAGCAGACGTTCACGTTATTCCACAAAATCTGAAATCAATATAGTTCCATTATTGGATGTACTATTGGTATTGGTATTGATTTTTATGGCAACTGCACCCATTATCAGTCAAAGTGTTGAAGTTGATTTACCTGAAGCGTCGGAATCAAAAACAGTTTCACCTTCAGATAATAAACCAATCATTATTGAAGTATCTGATGTTGGCGTTTACGCATTGATCATTGATCAAGATCGTCAATCAAATTTACCGCAAGAGCAAATTGTTGCCGAGGTTAAGCATCAAATTTCACTTAACGAAAAAGCTGTTTTTTTAGTTGGTGGTGCTAAAAATGTTCCTTACGAAGAAATTATAAAGGCGTTGAATTTATTACAATCTGCAGGCGTTAAATCTGTTGGATTGATGACTCAACCAATTTAATTAAACATAATAATACGTTAAAAATGTCAGCAATGTCTTATAAGCCAAATTCTAAATTAAGCGTACCAATTGTAATATCTATTTTATTGCATTTAATATTAATTATCATTCTTGGCTATAGAGCTATACAAGATGATAATGCTAACTATGGTAGTATTAATGGTCAATCTATCGATGCGATTATGGTTGATCCCTCGGTTATGACTGAACAATATCAAAGGCAATTACAAGCTCAAACCAGTCAACAAAAGGCGGATAAACAAAAACAACAACAATTAGAAAACCAGGCTAAAGAGTTACAAGAGAAGCAATTAGCTGAACAGCAACGGTTAAAAGATCTTGAAAAAGAGCGTTTAAAAATTGCTGAACAACAAAAACAGCAAGAGGCAGAAAAAGCCGCTGCTGAAAAGGCCGCAGCCGAGAAAGCTGCCGCTGAAAAGGCTGCAGCAGAAAAAGCCGCTGCAGAGAAGGCAGCCGCAGAAAAAGCTGCCGCTGAAAAGGCTGCAGCAGAAAAAGCCGCTGCAGAGAAGGCCGCCGCAGAAAAAGCTGCCGCTGAGAAGGCCGCAGCCGAGAAAGCTGCCGCTCAAAAGGCCGCCGCAGAAAAAGCCGCCGCTGAAAAGGCTGCAGCAGAAAAAGCTGCTGCTGAGAAGGCCGCAGCCGAGAAAGCCGCCGCTGAAAAGGCTGCAGCCGAGAAAGCTGCCGCTGAAAAGGCTGCAGCCGAGAAAGCTGCCGCTCAAAAGGCCGCCGCAGAAAAAGCTGCCGCTGAAAAGGCCGCCGCTGAAAAGGCTGCGGCAGAGAAAGCCGCCGCTGAAAAGGCCGCAGCCGAGAAAGCTGCCGCAGAAAAAGCCGCAGCCGAGAAAGCCGCCGCCCAAAAAGCTGCGGCAGAGAAAGCTAAACAAGCTAAAAATGATAAAGCATTAAATGATCTGTTAGGTGGATTAACCTCATCAGGTGCGCCAAGTACTTCAAATGCTCAAGGAGCAACGGCTAGCCGTAAAGGTGTGTCGGATGGTGAATTAGACAAATATAAGTCATTAGTACAAAATGCAATAAGTAATAAATTTATTAATCCTCCTAATGTTTATAGTGGGCAACACTGTGTTTTGCAGATTCAAATTGCGCCCGATGGATTATTACTTAATGTCATTTCAAAAGGTGGGGATGATGCTTTATGCCGAGAAGCGCTTGCCGCTACCAAACTTGCGGTGATACCAAGACCTGCTAATAATCTGTATAATGAAGTAAAAAATATGACTCTTGAATTCCAACCAAAATAGCTTAATGTTCTAATTTTGATCTTCATAAAATAAATTTTCAACATCTTTCACTCAAAGATGTTGAAAATGATTTAAACGTCCCAATATATTTTCTATTCATTCCAAATTTAGTTATTGTAAGTAAGAGAAGGAGCAGAATATGACAACAATAGTCAGTGTTCGCCGTGAAGGGCAAGTGGTTATTGGTGGTGATGGGCAAGTGACACTTGGTGAACGTATAATTATGAAAGGCAACGCCCGTAAAGTTCGTCGATTATATAATAACAAAGTAATTGCAGGATTTGCAGGCGGCACAGCTGATGCCTTTACGCTTTTTGAATTATTCGAACGAAAACTTGAAATGCATCAAGGTCATTTAACCAAGTCTGCAGTTGAGTTAGCGAAAGATTGGCGTACCGATAGGATGTTACGTAAATTAGAAGCATTGCTTGCTGTTGCCGATGAAAGTGCCTCATTAATTATTACTGGTACAGGTGATGTTATTCAACCAGAAGACGATTTGATTGCTATTGGTTCGGGAGGACCATATGCTCAAGCGGCAGCACGTGCGCTACTGGATAATACTTCATTATCTGCACATGATATTGTGCAAAAGTCATTATCAATAGCGGGAGATATTTGTGTATATACCAATAACTTCCAAACAATTGAAGAGCTCAATTATTAATTAAACCGATTTAAGAGAAAATTATTATGTCTGAAATGACTCCTCGCGAAATAGTAAGCGAATTAAACCAACATATCATTGGTCAAGATAAAGCAAAACGTTCTGTTGCTATTGCATTGCGTAATCGTTGGCGTCGTATGCAGCTTGATGAAGCGTTACGCCATGAAGTAACACCCAAAAATATATTAATGATTGGACCAACAGGGGTAGGTAAAACCGAAATCGCCAGAAGATTAGCGAAATTAGCACGTGCTCCATTTATCAAAGTCGAAGCAACAAAATTTACAGAAGTCGGTTATGTTGGTAAAGAGGTTGACTCTATTATTCGAGATTTAACCGATTCCGCTGTCAAAATGATTCGTCAAGAAGCAATAGAAAAAAATCGCAATCGTGCACAAGAGTTAGCTGAAGAACGTATTTTAGATGTACTGGTCCCACCAGCGAAAGATGGATGGGGACAGGTTGAAAATAATAACGATTCAACAGCTAGACAAGCTTTTCGAAAAAAACTCCGTGAAGGTGCACTTGATGATAAAGAGATTGAAATTGAAGTAGCCGGCGTTAATATTGGTGTCGAAATCATGGCACCTCCGGGTATGGAAGAAATGACGAATCAATTACAATCGATGTTTCAAAATTTAGGTGGTCAAAAAACAAAACCACGTAAAATGAAAATTAAAGATGCATTTAAACAGTTAATTGAAGAAGAAGCTGCTAAACTTGTAAATCCTGAAGAACTTAAACATCAAGCCATTGAAGCTGTTGAACAAAATGGTATTGTGTTTATTGACGAAATTGATAAAGTTTGTAAGCGTGGTAATTCTTCTGGTCCTGATGTGTCTCGTGAAGGGGTGCAACGTGATTTATTACCTTTAGTTGAAGGATGCACGGTATCAACTAAGCATGGTTCAGTAAAAACTGATCATATTTTATTTATCGCTTCTGGTGCATTCCAAACAGCAAGCCCATCAGATTTAATACCGGAACTTCAAGGGCGTTTACCAATTCGAGTTGAATTACAAGCATTAACCAGTGAAGATTTTGAGCGTATTTTAACTGAGCCAAATGCATCACTCACTGTACAATATAAAGCACTTATGGCAACAGAAGGTGTGAATATTGATTTTACCACAGATGGGATACGTAAAATAGCGGAGTCTGCTTGGCAAGTAAATGAGCAAAATGAAAATATTGGTGCTCGTCGATTACATACCGTGCTTGAACGTTTAATGGAAGAAGTTTCGTTTGAAGCGAGTGAACTTAATGGGCAAACAGTTACAATTGATGCTAAGTATGTTGGTGAGCATTTAGATAAACTCGTTGCAGATGAAGATCTAAGCAAGTTTATTTTGTAGTTTTATTTTTAACTGGTAAACAAAAAAGGTGAGTATATTACTCACCTTTTTTATTATTCATTTGTCTTATTTTTATTTAGTTAGTAAACCTTCTAAAAGATCTACTGCTTTTTGTTTAGAATTTGATTTAGAGTCATCTTTTGAATTACGTCCTTCAAGTTTATTGCGTAATTTATCTAACTTGTCTTGCAACTTATCACTAAATAAATCCTTAATGACTTGTTCTAAATCAATTTGGTAATGAAGATTAGCAAATTGCCCATAAATATGTAACGGTATAGTTAGCTTTTGTAGTTTTGCAATGGTATCGTTTTTACCATTCCAGCCACCTAAAAGTTTAATGTTTAAATTCACATCTAAATCTTTTTGAGTCATACCAACTCTGCCTGAGCCAGAGGTGACATCGAGTGTTTGAGAATTGGCTCCTAACGTTGTTAGCTCTAAATTACCATTGCTTAAATAGCCATTAGCTGTGATATTAGAAAATTCAGTATAGTTTTTTTGATTTTCTGGATTAGATATATCTTTGGTATATTTTGCTGCTGCAGTTTGAATAATATTATTGATATTAATATTATTTAATCTGGCATTGGTCACATTGATTGCTACGTTACCCTTTATACTTTCTAAGAGTCGATTACCTATTAATGTATTCGCTTCTAAATCACCATTTGCATTAAATGATCCTTGCAAATCATTAGGTGTTTCTATTTGGGTAAAGAACGTATTAAGATCAACATTACTAATTTTAGGACTCAATTTAATTAGTGTATTTTTTTGCTTACCATTTGCGATACCTGTTGCTATTACATGGCCTTTAGCAAAGTCAAAATTGATATCATGAAAGGTGGCTACACCATCATTATTGACCATATTTACATTGATATTATTCAATATAATGTTATTAGCATCTAATTGTTTTAAATTGAGTTTAAGTTTAGCATTGAAGCTATTAAGAAAATTGAGTTCGTTCTCAATTTTTTCAACGTTTGATACCACAGGAGGTGTTTGTTGTATAGTGATATTGTCGTTTACTTTTTTATCATTGGTTAAAAATGTCGATAGGTTCAATTTATCCGAGCTAAGCTGCAGATCAATATCAGGTTTGTTGTCTAAATTAGCAGTAAATGCACCATTAAAATTGTTTTCATTGATTGAAAAAGATAAATTTTTACTACTTAATTGCATTGGATTCGTTTGTTGATAATTAAATAATCCATTGATATTGCCTTTTAGAGCTTTAAACGATGAGGTAATGCCTTTATAAGAATATTCAAATTTCTTCAAATCAATAATTGCGCTATTAGGATATTGGGTTAAATCTACATCAGCATTAGCAGCATAATAAAGATCTTGTTGATTACGATCAACATTGCCTTTTACATCAATTGTCATTTTTTTATCTGATTTTTGCTCGATCGCTAAGTTAATATTGCGAAAGTTAATCAAATCATCTTTGTGTTGAATGACAACAGTACTATCAGTGACTTCAAGTTTGTTTAATGTAAACGCCCAATTTGATGGTTTTGCAGCTTGTTTAGTTTGTGATATTTCACCGTTAGATGTGTTTGGCTTGTTAGCTTCTTTGTTGTCAAAAACCAATCCTTTACTTTCATCGGTAATATTAATAATAGCCGATTTTATAAATACATTTTTGACAGTCAATTTTTTAGAAAACAGTGGGAACAACTCCACATCTAAACGCATATTATCTGCAGTTAGAATAGGTTTTTTAGCATCTTGATCAGAAAGTTTAACCGAATCAGTTAATATACTGACTTGTGGCCAAATGTGCCAACGTAAATTTCCTTCGATAGTTAATTCATAGCCTGTTTTATCTTTGACGGTATCAGTTATAAATCCTCGAAAATTATTGGGGTCAACAAAAACGATTAATGAGACAATACCGATTGAAATAATGAGGATTAAAATTAAAAGCGTAACCAATATTTTTTTGATCATATTAATGTTCCTTTAGAATATAAGCTACTAAGCGTGCTAGTCTTTATCAATACGACTGGCAACTGCACCTTGTTGATCTTTATATTTTGCATCTTTTCTGCTGTTGTAAGGTCTTGCTGCTTTCCCAGTTAATGTTTCAAAACTTAATGCGCCAATGGTCATTCCTGGTCTGAGCGCTAATGGGATTTTTCCCGAATTGTAAAATTCTAATACAATTTGTCCTTGCCAACCAGGATCGATACGGTGAGCGGTCACATGTACCATCAATCCTAATCTGGCCAGTGATGAGCGACCATCTAGCCAGCCAACTAAGTCGTCAGGAATAGTAACGGACTCTAACGTGACGGCTAAAGCTAACTCACCGGGATGAAGATAAAAAGCATCGCCTTCTGCAAGGACCATTTCTTCACTCATCACACGTTCAAGAACCGCTGATACTTGTTCTTTAGGACCACTCAAGTCTATATAAGGTGTAGTATGTTCCCGAAAGGTACGAAATTTATTACCCAATCTAACATCGACGGTTGCGCCATTGATACAATGAGTTGTTGGTTGCGGTGTAATTTTTAGTTTACCACTTTGTAAATACGCTTCGATATCTCGATCGCATAATCTCATGAGTTATCCTTAAATATACTGTTATTTGCTTATTCTAACAGGTTCTAACGATGCCGTCGATGTTGATAATTTAGGGTTTGATAACCCATGCACGACCATAATGATTATAGTATCCGGCTAATTTTCCTGGTTTATCACCGATTCCTAAATAAAGATCAAAATGTTGCCCTTTAATTGCGCCACCAACATCTAACGCTACCATCAACCGCGTTTCCCGACGACCTCGATATTGACCATCGTCATCAAGTAAGGGTACATCCACTAACACAACTGAACCAATTGGAATAAGTGATTTATCTGATGCCACCGATGCATTGGCAACCAGTGGTACCGCTGCTGCACCTTTTACCTCAGCATTAGGTTGAGGTTTAAAAAAAACAAATGAACGGTTTTGAATTAATAATGCTTTGACTTGTTTTTCACTTTTGTTTTTAGCCCAATCTTTAATGGCTTGAATTGACATTTTGTCTTTATCGATTTCGCCTTGTTCGACTAATAAGCGACCTATGCTTGAGTAACCATGACCATTTTTACCACCATAACAGAAGAAAACTAAAGGGGTACCATCTTCAAAATCAATATAAGCACTTCCTTGTACTTCCATAATAAAATTATCCATCAAGGAATTACTGTAAGCAATTTCAAGACCCTTTCCGGCTAGGGCTCCATTATAAATTTGTTCGCGATTCGGTAATCGTCCACTAGTTTTTGCAGGCATTTTATAAATAGGGTATTTAAACTCTGCATTTGGTTGGTGTCTTGCTTTGATGACAGGGGTGTAGTACCCCGTTAAATGGACATTACCATAACCATCTTGGCCTGCCATTTCATAACTATTTAGCCCCACTTTGTTAAATTCATCTGCCCCTAACGACCGGTTAATCCAGTTATCTATTGCTTTATAAATATGTTCATTTTTTCGATATAAAGATGGGGATGTAGATTTAATTTTGTTAACTTGAAGCACATAATCGGTAATATTGACTGGAATCCCCAGATCAGGATGACTAACATTGAGTGGCGAACTAAGTTTACCATCTTTGTACAGTTGTCCTTGTTTAAATTGACGTTTTGCATTACTTTGACATCCAGTTAAAACGGTTAGTACAAATAAAATGCACACAATATATATTCGATAATGGCGGTTATTTTCTTTCATCTTAGTTAATCATTATAATACGTTATAAAATTATAGGTGGTTATGCTACACAATTCTATTATAAGAAACTACCACTAAATGTGATGTTGCCATAAAAAGTTTTCATAACAATTAAGCTTGCGGTTTGACGGCATAAACTTTATAGTCCTACACTACGGATAGTAGTGTGAAATTTTGAAACTTAAAGGTAATCAATGCGATGAGCGATACATCTCCAAACAGTGATCTTAAACGAAATCTTTCCAATCGACATATTCAACTAATCGCAATCAGTGGTGCTATTGGTACCGGCTTATTTATGGGGTCAGGTAAAACGATCAGTCTTGCAGGACCATCGATTATTTTTGTGTATATGATAATTGGCTTTATCTTATTTTTTGTTATGCGAGCCATGGGTGAAATCCTTTTGTCTAACTTAAAATATAAATCCTTTAGTGATTTTGCCAATGATCTGTTAGGCCCTTGGGCTGGGTTTTTTACAGGATGGACTTATTGGTTTTGCTGGGTAATCACTGGAATAGCTGATGTTGTTGCTATTGCTGGTTATGCGCAGCATTGGTTCCCTCAATTACATGCATGGATCCCAATGCTCTTGACGGTAATTGTGTTATTGACGTTGAATTTATTAACAGTGAAAATGTTTGGTGAAACCGAATTCTGGTTTTCAATGATTAAAATTGTTGCAATTTTAGCATTGATTGTTGTTGGACTTGTTTTGATTTTGACTGCTTTTCACTCAGAGCAGACCAATACTACCGCTTCTTTTGCCAATTTATGGAGTTATGGTGGGTTTTTCCCTCATGGTTCAATGGGCTTTTTTGCTGGTTTTCAAATTGCAATCTTTGCTTTTGTGGGTATTGAATTGGTGGGTACTACAGCCGCTGAAACTGTTGATCCAAATAAAAATCTACCTCGAGCAATTAATTCGGTACCGGCTCGTATTATTTTCTTTTACGTTTTTGCGTTAATTATTATTATGAGTGTCACACCTTGGATTTTAATTTCGCCAAATAAAAGCCCGTTTGTTGAGTTATTTACCTTAATTGGTTTACCCGCCGCCGCCAGTGTTATTAATTTTGTAGTTTTAACTTCAGCTGCATCTTCTGCCAATAGTGGAATTTACTCTACCAGCCGAATGTTATTTGGGTTAGCCAAAAAACAAGATGCTCCAGAACCTTTTGGGAAATTATCGCGCAGATCTGTCCCTGCTAATGGTTTACTGTTTTCATGTACCTGTTTATTTGGTGGTGTAGTTTTAATTTATTTAGTACCGGACGTAATGGCAGCTTTTACCATTGTTACAACCATTTCCGCTATTTTATTTATGTTTATTTGGTCGATGATTCTGGTTTCTTATATCGCCTATTATCGAAAAAAAGCGGATTTACATCAGCAATCTAAATTTAAAATGCCTGGTGGCGTTTTAATGTGTTATGTATGCTTGGCATTTTTTGCTTTCGTAATTGTATTATTGACGTTTGAGACAGATACCCGCCAAGCGCTTATAGCAACACCAATTTGGTTTGTTATTTTAGCGGTAAGTTATTGTGTTCGTGGTTTAAAAAGACAGTAAAATCTAATAGTTAGGCAGGTTTTTTACCTGCCTAATATTATGAATTGTTTGCGGGTTTATTCTTTTTAGGCCAGATAAAACTGGCAATAATCCCTAAAGCTAATAGACCTAACACAATATATAAACTCATTGTTGGGGTTATGTCGATTCCGTATCCGAACAAATGGTTGCTAGCATTCAGAGCCAATTTGATAGCGATAAAAAATAATAAGCAAATAACAGCTTTACCTAAATGCACGAGATATTGTTGCATCGCTTCTAATACAAAGTACAGTGTTCTTAAACCTAAAATAGCAAATATCATTGCACTATAGACAATTAAAGGTTCTTGGCTCACCGCGATAACTGCTGGCACGGAATCAAAAGCAAACATGACATCACTCAGCTCAATAACGACAATACATAAAAAAAGCGGTGTTGCATATAACGCTTTGTGAGTATTGATATTGCTTAAATTTTTATTTTCTGGTTTAGTCAATTCATTTTGCACTTGTTTTCGTGACAAAAAAAAGTGATGACCAACCAGTTTGGGATAGGTTGGAAACAGACGGTTAGCAATTCGGTAAGCAATATGGTGTGAGTAATCTTTGATAGCTTGGTCATGATTTTGGTTTTTTAACATCATTACGCCACTGTAGGCAACGGCGACTGAGAAAACCAATTCCATCCAAGGACCTAGGGCTAATAATTCGGTACCAATGATGACAAAAATAGCCCGGAAAATAATCGCGCCTATCACGCCTAAGTAAAGTAATCGATGACGATAATTTTCAGGAATGCTGAACCACGAAAACAGTGCCATAATGACAAATAAATTATCGATTGAAAGCGCCTTTTCAAGCACATAACCTGTTAAAAATAAGCTTGCTATTTCAGCGCCGTGATGAATATATAAAAATAGCGCAAAACATAATGCAATAACAATCCAAAAAATAGACCAGGTTATAGCATTAGTTAAAGTAATAGGCTTATCATTATGATGAGCATATAAATCAATACTTATTGCTACAATTGCTAGTATAATAAAAACTAAAATGGTTTCTATAGGGAAACCTAATGAGTTGTGAATCATAGTGACATTACCTAATTTTCAGATTGATTTATGACGTAATGTAAGTATTGTTCTAAGTTATATCAAACATCTTCATAAAAATGATTGAGTATATATTGATAGCAAAACCAAAAAAAGATATATTTATCAAATTGTTTAAACTGTCTTTGTTTATTAAACTTTCGAGCAAACTTCCATGCTAAATTTTCGGCTATTTATCTTATTTATTATCGCAATTTTTTCCAGTCTACTCCAAGCACAATCTGTTGAACCTTATATTTCTACTCTACCCAAAGGCAGTGATATATCAATTTTAGTACAGACGGTTGAAAATAATCCTAAACTTTTAGCTAAATATAAAAGTGATCAATTCAAGCAACCGGCCAGTACACAAAAAGTGATTACTGCTTTAGCAGCCGAACTTGAGTTAGGCAGCGATTTTCGGTTTATTACACGAATGCAAACTAATGGCACAATAAGTAATAAACAATTAAATGGTGATTTAATTATCCAATTAAGTGGTGATCCAACGTTTTCGCGTGAAAAATTACGCAGTATGCTTATTGCTTTACGCCAAAAAGGGATTGAAAAGATTGCAGGTAATATAATTTTAGATACCTCGATTTTTACCAGTCATGATAAAGCACCAGGCTGGTCATGGAATAACTTAACGGCTTGCTATAGCGCACCTTCATCAGCCGCAACAATTGATGATAACTGTTTTTACGCAACAATTACACCGAATAAAGTTGGTGCTATTGCATCTGCTTCTGTTGCCGCTAGCAATCCTGTGATAATTACCAGTGATGTTCGGACTGTTGCTGCAAATAGTAAAGATTTAAATGATAAATATTGCGAACTTGATGTGAGTTATTCAGATAAAAATCGATATTATTTGTCTGGGTGTATCTCAGCTAGTGCCGATAAAATGCCATTAAAGTTTGCTGTTGTTGATAGTATTGAATATTTTTCAACGATTTTAAAGAATGAACTAAAAGCACAAAAAATAAGTTATACCGGTGGCATAATAGAAAAAAACAAAAAAACTAACTCACAACTTACCTTGTTAACCGCAAGTCAGTCTGCTCCTTTGTCTGATTTATTAACTGTGATGTTGAAAAAGTCTAATAACTTGTATGCTGATGCTATATTTAGAACTCTGGGTGCTCACTATTTTAATATCTCAGGTACCTGGCGTAATGGAAGTGATGCGGTAAAACAAATTTTACGCAAAAAAGCAGGAATTAATTTAGAGAATCTTGTCATTGCGGATGGTTCAGGATTGTCGAGATTAAATTTAGTTAGTGCCGATAAATTAATGGAAGTATTACAATACATTGCAGCTAATAATGCACGCTTAGGAATTATTGAAAAACTGCCCATAGCTGGAATAGATGGCACTTTGCAATATCGTAAAAGTTTTAGCCAACCACCGTTTAAAGAGGCTATTATTGCGAAAACAGGTTATATACAAGGTAGTTATAATTTAGCTGGATTTATTCAAAAATCTGATGGTCATTATATTGCTTTTGTTCAGTTACTGTCAGGCTATCAAGCTGAAAGCCAAAATGAGCCTAAAAGTGCAATTATGAAATTTGAATCTGAATTTTATAAGAATTTTGTTAACTAATGTGAATTACAGGAAGATTATACTTGCGTGTATATTCTTCCTTTTTTAATCGATAATTCGCTAAAGGTTATCGCCCAAAAAGCCGCCACTTTGATGTTTCCAAAGTTGTGCATATAAGCCATTTTTATTTAATAGCTGTTGGTGTGTACCTTGCTCAATGATTTTACCTTGATCGAGCACGACTAATCTATCCATTGCTGCAATGGTCGATAAACGATGGGCTATCGCAATAACGGTTTTTCCTTCCATTAAGGTATATAAACTTTCTTGAATGGCTTGCTCTATTTCAGAATCAAGTGCACTTGTTGCCTCATCCAAAAGTAAAATAGGGGCATTTTTTAAAATGACTCTAGCAATTGCGATTCGTTGTCTTTGCCCTCCCGATAATTTTATACCTCGTTCGCCTACATAGGCGTTATAACCTGTTCTACCTTTAGCATCGACTAATGTTTGAATAAAGTCATCAGCATGGGCTTTTTTAGCCGCTATGATCATCTCTTGCTCACTGGCTTGATTATTACCATAAAGTAAATTTTCTTTTACTGAACGATGCAGTAGCGAGGTATCTTGGGTGACCATACCAATTTTGGCACGTAAACTTTCTTGGGTAACATTGGTAATATCTTGACCATCAATAATGATTTTACCACTCTGTAAATCGTAAAAACGTAACAGCAAGTTAATTAGTGTCGATTTACCAGCACCAGAACGACCGACTAATCCAATTTTTTCACCAGGATTGATGGTAAGATCTAAATTCTCGATTACCGCATTTAACCGTTTTTTATCATAATTAAAATCTATATGCTTAAATTCAATTTTACCTTGATTGACTTTAAGCTCAGTTGCATCGGGTTTATCTGTGACAGCTTGAGTGGCTGAAAATGTTTTTATTCCATCTTTAACAACACCAATGTTTTCAAATAAGGACGCTATTTCCCACATGATCCAATGTGAAAAACCATTTAATCGTAGTGCAACTGCGGTTGTTGTGGCAATCGCACCCACTCCGACTAATTGTTGGCTCCATAGCCAGAGTGAAATCGCTGTCGTACTTAAAATCAGTGAAATAGAAAGCAAATGGTTTACAATTTCAAAACTGCTCACTAGGCGCATTTGTTTATTGACTGTAATTAAAAATTCATCCATGGACTCTTGGGCATATTTAGCTTCATTGCCAGCATGTGAAAAAAGTTTTACTGTCATAATATTGGTATAGGCATCTGTCACGCGTCCTGTCATGGTTGATCTGGCGTCTGCCTGCATACTCGCCACTTTACTTAAGCGTGGAATGAAATAGTACATAGCAATGCCAAAAAGGACACACCAGCCAAAAAAGGGTAATAAGAACCAAGGATCGAGTTGTCCAATAATTGCTGCCATGGTGATAAACGAGATAAGCACATAAACTAAAATATCTGCTACCAAAAAACAGGTATCTCGAACGGCAAGGGCTGTTTGCATGACTTTTGCTGATATTCTGCCTGCAAATTCGTCTTGAAAAAATCGCATACTTTGATTTAGGACTAAACGATGTAAATTCCAACGTATTCTCATCGGAAAATTACCAGCAAGTGACTGATGCTTAATAATGGTTTGTAAGCCAATAATCAACGTACTTGCTAAAATGATTAAGGTAAATAAAATTAATGTACTTTTTTCTTGTTGCCAAAATTTACTTGGCTCAATGACAGCCAGCCAATCAACTACTTTACCTAAAGCCGCAAATAAGAAAGCTTCAAAAGCGCCACTTAAACCACTAAGTATAATGAGTGATAATATAAAGATGCGAATGCCTTTTGTGGATTGCCAAATAAATTTAAAAAAGTTTTTAGCGGTAGGTTGTGCGTCATCTTTAGGATAAGCTGACACCAATTTTTCAAAAAATCGATACATAATTGACCCAATAATTAGTAAGGTTAGCCATTGATTTTTTATCAATGATCAAAAGAAATATGCGGGTAATAGTTATAGATATAAATTATCTAAACACTAAATTGTTGTGTGATATTTTTAGATGAACATTATTTAGCTTTCTACCTGATGTAGGAAAATTATACCTATTAGTAAAATAACGAGGAAATTACAGGTTGTAGATTTCCTCGTGTTTAAATTATAGCCTGAACTAATTTGGATTGCTACTTATGGTATTAAAAAACATCTTTAATGATTTGTACTGCACGACCTACAATATTGTATTTTTCGAAATGAGCTTTAGGAACCTCAATAGTTGGATATTGGTTATTGTTACAAATTAAGATCCAACTGCCCAGTGTTAATCTTATTTTCCTAAGCAAGGTAAAATTTTCATATTCGATTAAATAAATGGCACCATCAATAAGTTCACTTTCTTGTGTGTTGATAATCACGCCATTATTATTTTCAATGTCTGGTGCCATTAGATCGCCTTTAGCCCAATAAATTATTAGTTTTCGGATATCGAGGCCTCGATGAGCAGCCCAACCTTCAACGATAGGATAATTCATCACAGGTGGGGTTTCACGAACATAACGCTGAGTTTGCGCTTCTTCTTTAGTGGGTAATTGTTTTTTATAAACAGGAATTCGATAAATATTTTCGTTATAAATACCATCATCTTCGTCTTTAGGATCGAAAACTTCTAATTTATAACCGGTAGCAAGCCAGTTGAAAGATACATTACATTTTTCTGCAATGACTTCTAAGCGTGTAAGAGATGGATATGTTTTACCTGATAAGTAGTCTCTGATAACAGTTTCTGACATATCACATTTTTTAGCGAAGGCAGAAACAGATAAACCTTGCATAGAGCTGTATAATCTATCTTTAAATGTTTTAACATTTTTATTTTTAATCATATTTATTTCTGTCTACTTTTTATTTTCATCCGTTTACTAATTATAGAGCATATTTTTTTAGTTTTATACATATGATTATCAGAATAGTTTGTATTTAAAAATGTTTTTTCTTAATTTTGGTTAAATTATTCGTTTTATATTCTGATTTTTGTTTAATTTTACGTTTTAAAATTAGAGTTTTTAAAAAAATGATGATGTGTTTTTTTCTGTTTTAAAAAAGTTATTTTATACGAAAAATAAAGTATTTTTATAATTTAATATGTTTTTTTTAATAATTTTTGATTTAAGTTAAAATATTGAAAATGAAATAATTAAGTGGTTATTATATTGTATATTAATGATTTTATTTGTTTTATTTTTAATTTTGCTACCTTTCTTTAAATAAATACGAAAGCAAATAAAAACGTTGACTAAAACGAAAAAAAATGGATAATAAGCAGGGTAAGGATTTTTCATTGTTTTCTTTCCTTATATTCCTTATATTTCATGTTGGCCTGTATATTTATATACAGGTCTTTTTTTTATCCTAAAATAACTTGTTGTGAAATCCCTTAATAAAAAGCGTATAATTAAGCTAATACTTTAAGTGCTGTGTTGTTGTTTTGGATCAAGCATAGCAGTAATACTTTTTAAAAGAGGATTTTTATATGTCATTTAGCATTCCACACCTTTTAGTGTTTCTTGCTGTAGTCATTTTATTATTTGGCACAAAAAAACTACGTAATTTAGGGTCTGATTTAGGTTCAGCTTTAAAAGGGTTTAAAAAAGCGATGAATGATGATGACACTGAAGTCAAAAACGATAACAAACTTGATAATAAGTAGCGATATTTGTTGGTATGAATAAAAATTTTGATATTGCTATTGTTGGTGGTGGATTAGTTGGTTTAGCAACTGCTTGCGCACTTAGTCAACATGGTTTAAACATTGCGCTTGTCGATGCTAACATTCATCAGCATCAACAATTATTTCATAATGAGATAGGTATTCGAGCGTCTGCAATAAATAATGCTAGTCAGCGTT
Source organism: Gilliamella sp. B2838 (assembly GCF_026536185.1). Taxonomy (NCBI): domain Bacteria; kingdom Pseudomonadati; phylum Pseudomonadota; class Gammaproteobacteria; order Orbales; family Orbaceae; genus Gilliamella; species Gilliamella sp. B2838. The sequence continues at coordinate 130,312 of NZ_JAFNOO010000002.1, read as the reverse complement.
ATTTTGCGCAAATTGGGATATGGGATGATTTATTAGCAAGTAAACGAGTACAAGATTTTTCTGAAATAGGTGTTTGGGAAAAAAATGGTCAAGCACATTTAGCTGCTCATGCCAAAGATTATGGTTATGCTAATCTTGGTTATATCATTGAAAATGATGTAATATCTCACTATCTTTATCAATACGCATTATCACGTACTAACATCACCATTTATCCTGATCAAGCAATTAATAGTGAGTTTAGCCAAGATTACGCTTGTCTAACATTATCTAATGAAACTGTATTATATGCTAAATTAGTTATTGGTGCCGATGGTGCTCACTCTTGGATTCGAAAGCAAGAAAACATTTCTGTTTTTGAGCGTAATTATATTCATCATGCTGTAATAACGACAGTTGAAACCAGTTACCCACATCAATCTTGTGCAAGACAGATTTTTTATCCGAACGGTATTGTCGCTTTTTTGCCGCTTTGGCAACAAAATAAAAGTTGTTTGGTTTGGTCAACCAAGCCTGATAATGCGGCAATGCTATCTTCAATGTCAGAATCAGATTTCTGCAATGAATTATTTCATTTAACGGGTGATAAAGTCGGTCAATGTCAGTTAATCAATCCAAGAATGGTTTTCCCGTTGAAAGCGCGTTTAGCAAGACAATTTATTAAACATCGTTTAGTGTTAATTGGTGATGCTGCTCATACCATTCACCCTTTAGCTGGGCAAGGTGTCAATCTTGGATTTCAAGATTCAGCATTATTGGTTACAACAATTAAAAAATTAATTGATCAACAAAAAGATTTTGGATTAGTTGATAATTTAAAATTGTTTCAATTTATGCGTCGAAAAGATACCTTAGTGATGTTAACCGCTATGCGAACCATACAAGATATGTTTAACGGTGATAGTCTTGTTAAAAAATTAATAAGAACAGTTGGTATGAATACTATCGATCATTGCTCTCCTATCAAAAAACAGTTAATTAAATATGCTATGCATATTTAAGTTAAATTTATGACTTCATTACCCTTAAGCATGGCTTGATGGATAATGAAGTATAAAACTGAGTTATTTAAACGCTGTAGCATAAGAGCTTGGTATAAATGGTGAGGATGGGATATGTAAAGCCCAATATGGATCGCGTAATAACCCTCGTCCAATGCCAATAAGATCAGCATCTTTAGTGCTTAATACATAATCAGCTACATATGGATCTTCGAGCATACCGACGGTGATAATCGGCAAATTTGTTATTTTGCGAATGCTTTGCGCTAAATATACTTGATAGCCAGCATGAAATTCAGGGGTATGTGCTGGATCTAACTGTCCGTCCCCCCCTCCACTGACATCTAATACGTCAGCGCCAGCATCAGCAAAGCATTTGGCCAGTTTACGCCCGTACTCAACATCATAGCCGTCCTTTCCATATTCTTGGGCTGAAAAACGCACTATTAAAGGCATATCCGATGGCATGACTGATTTGACGGCTTCGATAACTTGCTCAGCAAATAATAATTTATCTTGCCCGTATTCATCAGTTCGGTGATTACTTTTTGGTGAGCAAAATTGATGGATCAAATAGCCATGTGCCGCATGTATTTCAATCGCATCAAACCCAGCAGCAATTGCTCTTTGGGTTGATTGTTTGAATTTTTCAATGATCTCGATGATTTCATCTTTGGATAATTCCCGAGGCGTTTGGTATTGCCATTTTTCCATGGCTTCGTTAGCGCCATCATATTTAATTGGTGAGCACGACACGACATCAGATGTACCTAATGCTTTGCGTCCGGCATGGGCAATTTGGATGGCGATTTTGCCATTTTGTGCATGTACAGCATCAACAATTCGTTTGAATTGATCTTTTTGCTCATCATTCCATAAACCCAGACAATTTGGCGAGATTCGACCATTTGGCGCGATATTAGTCATTTCTACAATAATTAATCCAACACCGCCAACCGCACGCGACACATAGTGAACAAAGTGCCAATCATTAGGCACGCCATCCGTTGCTTGATATTGACACATTGGCGGCATCACAATACGATTTTTGAGTGTTAATTTTTTTACAGTAAATGGCGTATTAAGATATGAAATTTTTGCCATAAATGACTCCTTAAGTATTGAGTAATTGGACCATTAAACCGTTTTTAATTTAAAAATATTGATGGTAGCTTTATGATTATTAACTATTACTGAAAACATTTTAGTGATGATTACCACCATAATGGTTGCTTTAATTTATAGAACAACGATGTACTTATCAATATTAACTGCTATTTAGCATATTGTATTATAAATAATCTTATTCTAAGCAAGAAGAGGATTATTCCGTTTCTTCTTGTTATGTACAAGGGGTATTGTGTTAGTTTTTAGTCTATTTGATGCTATCCATTTTTATTATTTTCAATTCGGATTAATTCTTGTGCCAGGAATTTTAATTAAGCTAATCTATAATAAAATCAGAAGTTAATTGTGATTATTTAATCGATCATCTTAAACAATCAACAATTCGGTTTGTTTAAGCAGAAGAAAAAATAAGATTATAAACAATGTGTTAAACTATATTAACTAAAGCTCAAATATTTTTATTAAAAAATAGGGTTGAGTTGTTTGTGATATCAATTTAAATTCAATGATTGTACTATTTTTTAGTATTGTAAATATACCAACTGACGATACCAAGTAACCCCAATAGTGTTCCGGAAATGGCTATCGATAGCCAACCATAGTGGCTAAATAAGTAGGTTGAAGTAACCGAGCCCAGCATGCCTCCAATAAAATAGCAAACCATATAACCTGTGTTCATTCGACTGCGGGCATCAGGTCTAATTTGATAAATAGCACTCATATTAGAAACATGGGTAACTTGTACCGAAAAATCGAGCAAAATTACGCCTAAAATTAGCGCTATGATTGAATACTGTGCTAGTGAAAGTGGTAGCCAAGATAGTAGTAATAAACATAAACCAATGGTTGTCGCTAGTGTGCCTTTACCTATATCAGATAATTTTCCGACAATCGGTGAGCCAAGAGCACCAGCCGCTCCCGCTAAACCAAACAGGCCAATAATAAAATCAGAATAATGGTAGGGCGCGTCAGTCAATAAAAACGCAAGTGGCGTCCATAATAGTGAAAATAAGGCAAAAGAAATAATTGCCAGTAGCGAACGAATTCTCAATATTGGTTCTTGCTTATAGAGTGTGGCGATTGATAATAACAGTTTAAAATAATTAATATTAATGGTATTACGATAGGTAGGTAAACAAAAACCAAGTAACGCAGTGACAGTGATCATAATAGTTGCCGCAATCCAATAGACATAATGCCAGTCGGCATTTGACGAAATAGCCCCTGCAAAGGTTCGACCTAATAATATACCTAATAACATACCGCTCATTAATGTACCAACCACCTTTCCTCGATGCTCAGGTTTTGATAAGGTCGCAGCGAATGGAATTAATACCTGAGCAACAGTTGAAAAGAGTCCTGTCAAGGCCGTTCCTAGTATTAGCATCCATAAATTAATCGATAAAGCGCTAATAATAAGACCACATGTTGATAAGATCATTAAAATCAGTATCAATTTTTTACGTTCGAGTTTATCACCTAGCGGCGTAATAAATAATAAGCCGACAGCATAACTAAACTGTGCAGTCATAATGATCGCGCCAGAGTGTTCAACTGCAATGTTTAAATCATTGGTAATAGAGTGTAACAGAGGTTGTGCATAGTAATTACTGGCAATAGTAATACCTATTGCAAATGCCATTAAAAAGATTAACCATTTCGACAAAGCTTGATTTTGTGTATTGTTCATTAGCTATTTTAAATAAAAATAATCGGCAATTATATACAAAAAATATGGGTAGAAAAACTTGGCTTGATATTAAACGAATTGTTTTAGTAAGTTATAAATTGGTGTTGCCAAGCCAATTTTTGCATTCTCAGTTTTCAAATTATACCAATAACCATTGGTCTCATCTAAACACTTTTTATAATTAGTGATAATACACTTGATCGGTATAATATCTAAGTGAAAATGGCTAAAAGTGTGTCGAAACGAAATTAATTGTTCTGGCGGCGTGGTTTTAATTCCCCTTTGGATTAACCAATCTTCTAATGCTTGTTGATTTGCAAATTCGGGTAAGCAATATAAGCCTCCCCAAATTCCTGATGGCGGTCTTTTTTCTAACCATATTGCGTGTTGATATTCTAGTATCAAAAAATAAGCGGTTTTTTCAGGAAGCGTTGATTTAGGTTTTTTAGTTGGAAATTGTTGCCAACTTTCGGTTTTGTAAGCTATACACTCAACATTGAGTGGGCATAAGTTACACTTAGGTTTAGAACGCGTACAAACTGTCGCGCCTATATCCATCATCGCTTGATTAAATTTTGCGACATCGTGTTTTGGCGTAACTTGTTCACTCAACTGCCATAGCTTATTTTCGATAGTTTTGTTGCCTGGCCAGCCTTCTACGGCAAAATAACGAGTCAGTACTCGTTTAACATTACCATCTAAAATAGCAAAATGTTGATTTTGTGATAGTGATAAAATAGCACCGGCAGTAGAGCGTCCGACTCCTGGTAATGCAACAACATCATCAAAACGAGTCGGAAATATACCTTTAAATTTGTCATTGACAATTTGTGCGGCTTTATGCAAATTACGCGCACGAGCATAATAACCCAGTCCAGTCCAAAGGTGTAGAACATCGTCAATAGGCGCGTTGGCAAGATCAGAGATCTTAGGAAAATGCGCAATAAATCGCTTAAAGTAGGGAATAACTGTGGCAACTTGGGTTTGTTGCAACATAACTTCCGACAACCAGACATGATAAGGGCTTTTTTCTATTTGCCATGGTAGCGTCTTTCTACCAAACTGCTCATACCAGCAAATGACCGCTTGAGAAAAATGTTGCATCATTTTCATTAGTTAGACTATCGCCGCAACCGAGTCACTTGGGTAGCAACCTAATACTTTAGTATAGAGCGTTATGGATGCCAACTCTTTCAATGCTGTTTGCATTTCATCTGAATGGATGTTGCCTTGTAAATCGATGTAAAACATCTCTTCCCATGGGGTACCATGAATGGGTCGAGACTCAAGTTTAGTCATCACAATATTATGATTACGTAGCACTAACAGTGCATCAACTAACGCCCCTGCCTGTTGACCGGTTTTCATTAAAATTGTTGTTTTAGCTGGAATTTGATCTGATACGGCTATCGGTTCTCGCGCAAGTACAATAAAGCGAGTGATATTTTGCTTTTGGTTGGCAAAATTATGTTCAAGCATTTTAAGTCCATATAACTCTCCCCCATCTTTATTGCCTATTGCTGCAACATTAGGCTTATTTAATTTAGCAACGGTTTCCATTGCTGATGAGGTACTATCACAGTAAACAATTTTCCAATGCGGATAATTTTCTAGAAAATTACTACATTGTTGAAAAGGTTGTGGATGGCTGTAAATGGTATCAATTTTATCAAGCTCAGTATTTGGTATAGCAAGGATGCAGTGATCTATAGGTAATGACAGTTCTGCAATAATATGTAAATGTGTTTTTTGCAGTAGATCATAAACTTCATTTATTGATCCTGAACTCGAGTTTTCAATCGGTAGTATGCCATAATCCACCAAATTATGTTCAATTTGTTCAAAGACATCTTTAAACGTTGAGCAACTTGATTCAACCATCTGCTCTAAATTAGCACTAGCATAACGGCGAGCAGCGGAATGCGAATAGGAACCTTTGGGCCCCAAAAAAGCCACTTTTGCGCTAGTAACACAATTTTGGTTTAGATTCTCTTGTAAGATTTTTTGTTGCAGTAAAACTGAATCTTCAATAATGATTTGATATAAACGTCTGATCAGCAAGTCATCAAGGCTATGGTTTTTTCCTTGATTGATCAACGCTTTTACTAGTGATCGTTCACGCTCTAAATCACGTACAGGAATATTTGCTGCAATTTTAGTCTGAATAACTTTGGTTGAAAGTTCGCGTCGTTTAGCTATGAGTTCAAGAAGGTTTCGATCAATTTCGTTAATTTGGTCACGTAAAGGCAACAAAGGATTTACAGTCATATCTATTCATTATATAAAAAAAGTTAGTGATATTATAACAAGCAAAAAAATAAAGGCACTATCAAAGTGCCTTTTTCTTCTATTTCAATAAATAATCAATTACTATTCTTCTTCAATAACAGCGCTTTTTATACTATCAAATGCACGTCTAGATTCACTTTTGTGTTGAATTTTATTAAGTTGTTTTTCAAGTTTTTCAATCAGAGCATTGATTGCTGCATACATATCGCTATGTTTTGCCGAAGCAACTAAGGGGGAACCTTTAGTTGCAATAGTTGCATCAATTATAAATCCATCGGGTTCTTTAGATAAAATAAAATGAGGGTTGATTAACAGTGCTCTCCATTTATCTAGTTTCGAAAACTTATCTTCGAGATAGCTACGAATTGCTGGAGTAATGTCCATTTGCTTACTGGTAATACTTAAAGTCATAATTGACCTCCACTTTGTTTACTTACAAATTGAGCAAACACTACTGCGTGTTTATTTATCTACATTGGCAAATTATTTGTATTTCGTCAATAGGTTATTTGTACTCAAACAAATCTTTGTGATTATTGTCCAGAAAAATCCTATAGTTGTATCAAATCAAACAATAGTCAAACTGCATTTTGTAACATTTTTACTATATACTAATTGTTAATATGATCTAACAATAGTTTTATTTTTTACGAGGATGATGTGAACATTTTAGATAAAGTAAAAATTGTATTAGTCGAAACTTCTCATACCGGTAATATGGGATCAGCGGCTAGAGCAATGAAAACCATGGGGCTATCGAATCTTTGTTTAGTCAATCCGGTGATAAAACCCGATTCGCAATCTATTTCGTTAGCGGCTGGTGCTAGCGATATTATAAAAAACGCGCAAATTTTTACATCACTTGAGCAAGCGATAGCTGATTGTCGTTTAGTCATTGGTACGAGTGCACGCCCACGTAGCTTGCAGTGGCCCAATTTAACGCCTAAAGAGTGTGGCGATAAAATAATTCAAGAAGCAACCGAGAATGCAGATGTGGCGTTAGTTTTCGGCCGTGAGCGTGTTGGATTGACCAATGACGAACTGCAAAAATGTCATTATCATGTTGGTATTCCTGCCAATCCCGATTACAGTTCATTAAATCTAGCAATGTCAGTGCAAGTGTTATGTTATGAGATTCGAATGTCACTATTAAATCGTCAAACAGTTTTAACCAGTCAATGTGATTCAGCTATTCAATTTCCAAAGGATGAAGATATTGAACGGTTTTATCAGCACTTAGAACAAACTTTATTACAAACAGGTTTTATTAATGCAAATCATCCTGGGCAAATTATGGGGCGTTTGCGTCGATTATTTACGCGTGCGCGAATTGAGCAATCAGAGTTAAATATTTTGAGGGGAATTTTAACTTCCATTGATAAAAAGTTATAAGGCCTAAAGATACCTCATACAAGGATATGGGGTATCTTTAGATGAACTACATTATTTAACTCTTTTTACGCCAAGTGGTTCCTGTGGCGCCATCTTCAAGTACAATATTCATAGCATTTAGCTTATCTCGGGCTTCGTCGGCTAAAGCCCAATTTTTAGTGGCACGAGCTTCATTACGTTGCTTAATTAACGATTCAATTAATTCAACATCTACTGCGTCTTGATTATCGCCTTGTAAAAATTTTATTGGATCTTGTTCTAACAAACCAAGAACTTTGGCTAAATAACGCAATTGAGCTGCTAATTGATTAGCTAATGTCATATCATTTTCAGCCTTAGCTTTATTAATTTCGCGAGCTAAATCAAATAAAGTTGAATAAGCTTCTGGTGTATTAAAATCATCATTCATGGCATCGCAAAATTGACGATAATATTGGCTATCTGTTGATAATGTATAAGGATAATTGCTATCAGTATCGCGTAAAGCTGTATATAATCGCTCTAAAGCCATTCTTGCTTGTTTTAAATTTTCTTCGCTATAGTTAAGCTGGCTACGATAGTGGCCAGAAAGTAGAAAATAACGTACAGTTTCAGGATCATAATGCTTTAATACATCGCGAATGGTAAAAAAATTATTAAGTGATTTTGACATTTTTTCTTGGTCGATCATCACCATGCCTGAATGCATCCAGTAATTAACATACTGACCATTATGCGCGCAAGTTGATTGCGCAATCTCATTTTCATGGTGTGGGAACATCAAATCAGAACCGCCACCATGGATATCAAAATGATGACCTAATTGATAACTATTCATCGCTGAACATTCAATGTGCCAACCTGGGCGACCTTTACCCCAAGGTGAATCCCAACTAGGCTCGTTGGGTTTGGACATTTTCCAAAGTACAAAATCCATTGGGTTTCGTTTGACATCAACAACATCTACTCGAGCGCCAGCTTGTAATTGTTCAAGATTTTGACGTGATAAAATACCATAATTAGCATCACTTTCGACCGAGAACATAACATCACCATTATCAGCAATATAAGCATGATCTTTTTTAATCAGCTCTTGCACTAAATCGATGATTTGTGGCATATGATGAGTAGCGCGAGGTTCAACATCAGGACGTTTAATATTAAGTGCATCAAAATCGGCGTACATTTCTTTCAACATTCGTTCAGTTAGCTGATCACAGGTTTCACCATTTTCGAGTGCTCGTTTTATAATTTTATCATCAACGTCGGTAATGTTACGAACATAAGTTAAATCATAACCTAAAAAACGTAAATAACGGGTTACCACATCAAACGCGACAAAAGTACGACCATGACCAATATGGCAAAGATCATAAATGGTTACGCCGCAGACATATAATCCAACTTTATTGGCATGAATGGATTTAAAAATTTCTTTTTCACGGGTTAATGTATTGAATATTTTTAACATTATAATTTTTACGTTTAATTTAGTGAATGTTGTCAGGTAATATAACAAAAATCTAACTATCACGAAATTATTTATTACAATGTTTCTAATCAAAATAGTTCTGACTAACCGAATTACTATAGGTAGCTTTGATTACTTATGAGCACTTTATTTGTTGAGTAATGCGTTGAATGGCACTTAAAATAGCAAATTATCGGCGGGGTTAACCCGCCAATTTAGATCTAAACAGGGATATTATTTAAGTAAACGATAAATATAAATAAGTAATATTGCCCCTAATACTGAAATTAACAGACTATAGAAGTTAAAACCATTGACACTTCCTAAGCCGAAGAAAGTACTGATGTACCCGCCAACTAGCGCGCCTGCAATACCCAGAATAATTGTTTTAATGACACCCACTTTACCCAGTGGCATAAAAAACTTGGCAATCCAACCAGCAAGTAATCCTAAAATAATCCAACTTAATAGACCCATAATGATTTCCTTTGTTTGATTAAGTTTAAATGTATGATGACTATCAGCGTATAAAAAAATTAATAAATAATGTTTATAATTTAATTGATTGAACTTAACTTCTTATTAAGAATAAAAATATGTAGATAAAAGAAATAGCAAGTAGATATATTAGTAACAAATGATTAAATAAGTCGTGATATCGAAGTAAGATATTCATCTAATCATTTATGATATAGTTTACAATTATTTTTAGTTAGATACTAGGCTTTTTATACCGTTAATTTTATGAGCTAATTTATTGATGGGGTAAGTGAGAAACAGGTTAATAGAAACAGAGAAGGCTATTAACCTTCTCTTGCTAGCGGTATCTATTCAAAAATTGTTTTATGTAAAATTTTTATGATGGATTCAGCATCGTGACTTCTGGCTAAAAGACATAAATTATGTGTACTTGCACCATAACAACACAGTCGAATAATATAGTCATCTAAAGCACCAAAGACTTCTTTAGCTATCCCTTTGGTTGATGTTAATTGATTACCGATAATGGCAATAAGCGCTAAATCTTCTTCAACTTCTACATGACATAAACCAGAGAGCTCATCAAATAATTCTTTAGTTAATAAACTGCCACCGTTGGTGTTGGTGCCGGTAGTATCAATTGTTAAGGCAATACTCACTTCAGATGTTGTGACTAAATCAACCGAAATATTGTGTTTAGCCAATATAGTAAAGACATTAGCCAAAAAGCCTTGAGCATGTAACATATTTAAACTTGTTAATGTAACAAGGGTTTGTTTTCGACGCAGTGCTAATGCTCTAAAGGTCGGTACGGTTGATTGAATACTGTGAGTATTATAAACAATGGTTCCCCCATCTTGTGGCGCTTTACTTGAACCAACAAATACTGGAATATTACTTCGAACTGCTGGTACCAACGTTGCTGGGTGCAAAACTTTGGCACCAAAGGTTGCCATTTCAGCGGCTTCAGCGAATGATATTTCATCAATACGTTTAGCTGTTGGCGTAATCCGTGGATCAGTTGTATAAATGCCGGCAACATCTGTCCAAATATCAATTTGACTCGCATTTAATGCTTCACCAAGTAACGCTGCTGTATAATCACTTCCCCCTCGTCCTAATGTTGTTGTTTTACCGCTAGTTTCACTACCAATAAAACCTTGAGTGACAACCAACGCATTACCATTTAAGGATTTAAGATGAGCGCAACAAAGTTGTTTAATTTCGTCAATTTTAGGTTGAGCTTTACCAAAATTATCATCAGTGCGCATAACTTTGCGGACATCAAACCACATGGCATTTTTTTGTTTTTCTCGTAATATTTCGACAAATAATTTTGACGACATAATTTCGCCATGACTGACTAGTTCGTCGGTTAAAGCCGCTGATGTTGCAAGGCTGGCTGCTTCTGATAAAGAGGCAATATTTGCGATGATTTGATCTATTTCAGCTCTTAAGGTTTGGTTTTCGGGTAGATTTTCTAGGATGTTATATTGGATAGATTGGATTTTCGCAATGTGCTGTGCTCTAACTTCTGCATCACGGCCTTCGGCTAAAGCGACCAGTAAATTTGTAATTCCGGCTGATGCCGATAACACAACAACTTTGACGTTAGGGTTAGCAATAACAATGTTAGCGCTATTTACCATTGCTGAATAATCAGCAACACTAGTACCACCAAACTTGGCAATGACAAATGATGTTTCCATGGATTCCTCATATTAAAAATTTAATTTTTAACAGAGATAGAGCGAGGGTATGTGCTATTTACATTCTCGTTGAAAAAGTACAGACCGGGAAGCGCTCCACCTGCTTAGGTGACAACCCAAGGGATTCAGCCCTTGTAGTCGATCTGGTTAATTTCTGGAAGTTTAACCAAACCTCGGCATTACCTCCCCTCAATTATTTATAACAGGTACCAGAACCTAAAATAATTTACCTGAGTAATGCGCCTCTTCTTTATATGTAACTTAAGTTACAATAGTGTCGCTATATAGAATTAACGATTCTGTCAAATCTGTCAATAGGTTAAGTACGAAATATTAATGCCGTAATGTTCAATCATTGATTATAATTCTTGTTCAAATAGTTGAATGATAGTTTGGTATAAATGTTTAACAGAACAAGATTTAGTTGGTGTACTAAAGATAGTGTCATCACCGGCTATTGATCCTAAAATGCCTTCTGACTTGCCTATGGAATCAAGCAATCTGGCAATAAGCTGAGCGGCGCCAGGGCTGGTACGAATCACAACCATCGAACTGTTATAATCAATATCTACAACTAAATTTTTTAAAGGGCTACTCGTTGTTGGAACGCTCATTTCAGCAGGTAGACAATAAACCATTTCTGATTTGGCATTACGAGTTCTAACTGCACCAAATTTGGTTAACATTCTGGAAACTTTGGATTGGTTAATATTATCAAATCCTTGTTCTTGTAACGCTTGCACAATACTAATTTGAGAACTAAATTTTTCTTGCAGCAGCATTTCTTTAAACGTTTTAGTCAGATCGTCTTGTTTCATAATTTTCCTTAGGAATTCATTTATGATGGTTGTTTCATTGAAAATAACGGTAATGTTTTTGTGCTGCTTTTATCTTAACAATATTCACATAAACTTATTGGTAAATATGTTGAAAACCGTTATATCAAAGGTTGTTTCAGCACCTCATATTCAATGAGTGTAATGCATATGGTTCATAATTATGCATAATATTTGCATAAAATCAATTATCTGATTTTATGCTGCTTTTGGGTCTAAACGATTTGACGATGTGTTCATGCGTTTCAATATACGGCCCTTCAAGAAGATCTATACAATAAGGAACACTGGCAAAAATTCCATCAACTAGGCTATTGCCCTCACTATCTTTAACACCTTGTAGTGTTTCTTGGATAGATTTTGGCCTACCGGGCAGATTTAATATTAAACATTTTTTGCGAATAACGCCGACTTGCCTTGATAAAATCGCTGTTGGCACAAAATGCAAGCTAATTTGACGCATTTGTTCGCCAAAGCCCGGCATGATGCGATCGGCAATAGCTAACGTGGCATCCGGCGTGACATCCCTCAAAGCCGGACCGGTACCGCCAGTGGTTAAAATTAAGTGACAGTGAAAATTATCAACTAAGTCACATAATGTGCTTTCAATCAGAGGTTGTTCATCAGGAATAACGCGATTTTCGGTTTCAAACGGGGTTATCAGTGCGGTTTTGAGCCATAATAACAAAGCCGGTATTCCTTCATCTGCATAAATACCTTGCGATGCCCGATCTGATACTGAAACCAGTCCAATTTTAATCATATTTTTTATTCCTTCAAATTTAAAACTTACCTATCAAATCTTAGTATTTTAGCAACTTGCGTTAGATTTAGTGTCATTTGTTCTTTGTGATATCCTAAATAATACTAAAAAGACCTTTACAACTAAAGATTATATTGTCAATATTTCCCTTCTAATAAATGCAATAGCATAATGTAAATAATAATCTATTTATTTAGGATATTTTCATGTCATCAATACCTGCACTAGAGTTAATTGAACTTAAAAAGATTTATAAAAATGGTGTGCAAGCGTTAAAAGGCATTAATTTGACAGTACAAGCCGGTGATTTTTATGCATTACTCGGTCCTAATGGTGCGGGTAAGTCAACCACGATAGGCATCATTAGCTCACTGGTCACTAAGACATCGGGCCAGGTTAAAATATTTGGTTATGACTTAGATAATGATATCGTTAATGCAAAAAGACAATTAGGGCTAGTCCCGCAAGAGTTTAATTTTAATCAATTTGAAGAAGTGCTACAAATAATAACTAACCAAGGTGGTTATTATGGATTGCCGCGTAAATTGGCTTTAGAGCGTGCTGAAAAATATTTACGGATTTTAGATTTGTGGGATAAACGCCATAGCCGCGCTTGTATGTTATCAGGCGGAATGAAAAGGCGGTTAATGATAGCTAGAGCATTAGTGCATGAACCTAAACTTTTAATTCTAGATGAACCCACCGCGGGCGTTGATATTGAATTAAGACGTTCAATGTGGGATTTTTTACGCGAGATTAATCGCCAAGGCATTACAATTATTTTGACTACTCACTACCTGGAAGAAGCGGAAATGCTATGTCGGCATATCGGTATTATTCAACATGGCCAATTAATTGCCAACTCTTCTATGCGTGATTTGCTCGCTAATAGTCAATCTGAAACCATTATTATTGATTATATTCCAACCAAGGAACCAATTACCTTAGAGGGTTATCAATTTTCAAATATTGAATCAGGCATGTTAGAGGTAAAAGTTAATAAACAGCTTGGTTTAAATCAATTATTTGAACAGCTTAATCAACAACAAATCAAGGTGATAAGTGTGCGAAATAAAGCAAATCGATTAGAAGAGTTATTTGTCGATCTTTTGCATCATAGTGAGCAGGGATAGGGGAACGTTAAATGAATCATTTATATTGGATTGCATTAAAAAGTATTTGGCGTAAAGAAGTCACTCGGTTTTTAAGAATATGGGTGCAAACTTTGATTCCGCCAGTTATTACAATGTCGCTTTATTTTATTATTTTTGGTAACTTAATTGGTTCGCGTGTTGGTGATATGGGCGGATTTAATTATATGGCATTTATTGTGCCGGGACTTATTATGATGTCTGTCATTACTAACTCATATACTAATGTCTGCTCATCATTTTTTAGTGCCAAATTTCAACGAAATATTGAAGAGTTATTAGTTGCCCCTGTGCCTACCCATATTTTAATTTGGGGATATGTTGGTGGGGGCGTTATGCGTGGGATTTTAACTGGTATATTAGTGACAATCGTATCGTTATTTTTTGTTCGCTATCAAGTTCATTCTTGGCTTTTTGTTGTATGTACGCTGCTGTTAACGTCAATTTTATTTTCACTTGCAGGACTATTAAATGCAGTGTACGCAAAAACCTTCGATGATATTAGTATTATCCCTACTTTTGTGTTAACACCATTAACTTATCTTGGCGGCGTATTTTATTCAATTAGCATGCTACCTACTTTTTGGCAATGGGTATCAAAACTAAATCCTATTGTTTATATGATTAATGGTTTTCGCTATGGGTTTTTAGGGGTGACAGATGTATCATTGTGGATCACTTTTTCAATGCTAATTTTATTTGTAATAGCACTTTATATCATGGTATGGAATTTGATTGAAAAAGGGAAAGGATTACGGAGTTAGTTTGATCGTTTTTATCAATTAACCGCCGACAAATGTCGGCGTATTAGTATCTTATTGTGCACCAGCAACAGCTTGCTGTGCCATTTCAGTAATTTTAGCAAATTCACCTTTTGCTATTGCATCGGTTGGAATAAACCATGTTCCACCAACACAAAGTACATTATCAAGGGCCAAATAATCGCGGTAATTTTTTGGATTAACGCCACCGGTTGGACAAAACTTCATATATCCACAAGGGCCAGCAAAAGCTTTTAATGCAGCCACACCGCCATTGATCTCAGCTGGGAAAAACTTCAATGCAGTTAATCCATACTCTTGAGCAGTTAGTAGTTCAGAAATGGTTGCAATACCTGGAATAACTGGAATTGGTCCCTCGACTGCCGCTTTTAAAATAGCATCGGTAATACCGGGAGTTATGACGAACTCAACACCAGCATCGGTCACTTGTTTGAGTTGTTCAACAGTGGTCACAGTACCTGCACCAACGACCGCTTCGGGTACTTCTTTGATAATTTTCTTAATCGCATCAAGAGCACAAGCCGTTCTTAATGTAACCTCAAGCACTTTTACTCCACCTGCGATTAATGCTTTGGCTAGTGGTACCGCATCTTCTAAGCGCTCGATAACAATAACCGGTACAACCGGGCCGAGTGTTAAAATATCTTCAGCGCTTTTTTTCCAGTTTTTCATTTGCTTCACCAATTCTTTATCAATATTAAATATGACACTAATCGCTAATAACGTAGCGATTAGTGTTTACTACTCATAAATACCTAATTTTTTCTCTAAATAATGAATATTCGTACCACCTTTTAAGAAGCCTTTATCATTCATAATTTCGATATGCAAATCAATGTTGGTTTTTATCCCATCAATGACTAATTCAGCTAAGGCATTTTTCATACGTGCAATTGCAACCTCACGCGTTTCACCATAAGCAATTAATTTACCGATCATTGAGTCATAATAAGGTGGAACAGTGTAGCCAGCGTAAATATGAGACTCCCAACGAATACCAAAACCACCAGGCGCATGAAAACGGGTAATTTTACCTGGTGAAGGCATAAAGGTTTTTGGATCTTCAGCATTAATACGGCATTCAATGGCATGACCAGTAATATGAATATCACTCTGTTTTAATGATAGCGGCTGACCTGCTGCAATTGAAATTTGCTCTTTAATCAAATCTACACCCGTAACCATTTCGGTAACAGGATGTTCAACTTGAATACGGGTGTTCATTTCGATGAAATAGAATTCACCATTTTCAAATAAAAACTCAAATGTACCCGCACCACGATAGCCGATTTCAATGCAGGCATTAACGCAACGTTCACCAATGAATTTACGCATTTTAGGTGTAATACCTACAGCTGGCGCTTCTTCAACAACTTTTTGATGACGTCTTTGCATTGAACAATCTCGTTCACCCAAGTAAACCGCGTTACCTTGACCATCAGATAGTACTTGTATTTCAATATGGCGTGGATTTTCAAGGAATTTTTCCATATAAACCATATCATTATTAAAAGCTGTTTTTGCTTCTAATTTTGTCATTTTAATCGATTGTTCAAGATCTTTTTCTTCTCTAACAATGCGCATACCACGACCACCGCCGCCACCTGATGCTTTAATAATGACAGGATAACCAATTTTTTTAGCGATTTGTTTATTGGTATTCATATCATTGCCTAATGGCCCATCAGAACCTGGCACACAAGGTACACCTGCTTTTTTCATGGCATGAATTGCCGACACTTTATCACCCATTAAACGAATGGTATCAGCTTTAGGGCCTATAAAAATAAAGCCTGAACGCTCAACTTGTTCAGCAAAGTCCGCATTTTCTGATAAAAAACCATATCCAGGATGGATAGCTGCCGCACCCGTTACTTCAGCAGCAGAAATCAATGCTGGAATGTTAAGATAGCTTTTAGCAGAAGCTGCTGGACCAATGCAGACGGTTTCGTCTGCAAGTAAAACATGTTTTAAATCTTTATCTGCCGACGAGTGAACTGCAACAGTTTTAATACCAAGTTCTTTACAGGCTCTCAAGATACGTAGAGCGATTTCGCCACGATTAGCTATAAGAATTTTATCAAGCATATTCAATCTCTTAATTTTTTAAATGAATATTATTCAATGATGAATAGTGGCTGATCAAATTCAACTGGTTGACCGTTTTCAACTAAAATAGCTTTAATTGTGCCTGCTTTTTCTGATTCAATTTGGTTCATCATTTTCATCGCTTCAACAATACAAAGTACGTCACCAACATTTACAGTTTGACCCACTTCAACAAACGCTTTTGACTCTGGACTTGGTGTGCGATAAAAAGTGCCTACCATTGGCGATTTTATAGTCGTGCCAGTAGGCGTAATCGGATCAGCTTCAGTAACAACAACATCGGCTGCTGCACTAGGTGCAACGACAACTGGGGATGCTTGAGGAATTTGAATATTTTGTATTGGCGCAGAATAGTTTGTAGCTGGAACAGAACGACTAATTCGTACTGACTCTTCACCTTCAGAAATTTCAAGCTCTGAAATACCTGATTCTTCAACTAATTCAATTAATTTTTTAATTTTGCGTATATCCATGAATTACACCGTGTTTATTTGATATAAGTAACAATTATTTTAATGCATCCTTAATATCTTAAAAGAGATCTTTTAAGTCGATAATAAGGCAGTAACTCAACATTAACGCGGAAGCATACACTGTAAAACCGATTTTGTCATTATATATCTCCTTTACGATCTGTTGTTATACTATTTTCTAGGTATTATTTTATAATTGCGATACAATAGTAGCACTTAATTATTATTGAAGCTGGTGGTGTTTTAAAAGCATCAAATAGTATATTATTTAGCCTAATATTGCTTTAAAAGTATATAATTTATACAATGCGTTGCTTCAAATACTCACTAACATTTAAACACGATTAATTCTAGGAAGAGTTTTCATTATGTTCAAAAAAGTTCGCGGCATGTTTTCAAATGATCTATCGATCGATTTAGGTACAGCTAATACTCTTATATATGTAAAAGGTCAAGGTATTGTACTAAACGAACCTTCAGTTGTTGCTATTCGCCAAGATCATCGTACTGGCACACCTAAAAGTGTTGCTGCTGTTGGGCATGCTGCGAAACAAATGTTAGGACGTACGCCTGGCAATATAGCAGCGATTAGACCAATGAAAGATGGCGTGATTGCAGACTTTTCTGTTACCGAAAAAATGTTACAGTATTTCATTCGCCAAGTGCATAGCCATAGTTTTTTAAGACCAAGCCCGCGTGTGCTTGTTTGTGTACCAGTTGGCGCAACGCAAGTTGAACGTCGTGCTATTCGTGAATCAGCCTTAGGCGCAGGTGCGCGTGAAGTCTATTTAATAGAAGAGCCAATGGCAGCAGCAATAGGTGCCGATTTACCGGTTTCTGCACCAACCGGTTCAATGGTGGTCGATATTGGTGGTGGTACGACTGAAGTTGCGGTTATTTCATTAAATGGTGTAGTTTATTCTGCATCTGCACGAATTGGCGGTGACCGCTTTGATGAAGCAATCATTAATTATGTTCGACGTAATTATGGTGCACTAATTGGTGAAGCAACTGCTGAACGTATTAAACATGTGATTGGTAGTGCTTATCCTGGTGATGAAGTGCTTGAAATTGAAGTTCGTGGTCGTAATCTTGCTGAAGGGGTGCCGCGTAGCTTTACATTAAATTCTAATGAGATTTTAGAAGCACTACAAGAGCCATTAAGTGGCATTGTAAGTGCGGTTAAAGTTGCCTTAGAGCAATGTCCACCAGAACTAGCGTCTGATATTTCAGAGCATGGTATGGTATTAACCGGTGGTGGTGCATTATTACGTAATATCGATAAACTATTGTCAGCTGAAACCGGTATTCATGTTGTTGTGGCTGAAGACCCACTAACATGCGTTGCGCGAGGTGGTGGCAAAGCATTAGATATGGTTGATATGCATGGTGGTGATCTATTTAGTGAAGAGTAAAAGTTCAAACAATGTTAACTAACTCTTAATTAATGAAATGATTAGTAAATATACCTCTCATTTTTCCGCCGACATTGTCGGCGGAGTCATATCTTAAAATAATTAGATCTTGAGTCTATTACAGGTAAGTACTGAACAATGAAATTGCTTTTTTCTAAACGTTCGCCTCTTAGTGTACAATTATTTATGTCTTTGGCTATGTCGTTAGCTTTAATTGCATTAGATATAAATTATCGTCCTTTTAAAGAAGTTCGTTATTATTTAGATACGATTATTTCCCCTTTATATTACATTTCAAATGCTCCCCAAGCCACGCTTGATGGGTTTTATGAAATGTCAAAAACACGAGAAACATTAGAAACAGAAAATGCAAAACTGAATA
Source organism: Gilliamella sp. B2838 (assembly GCF_026536185.1). Lineage (NCBI taxonomy): Bacteria > Pseudomonadati > Pseudomonadota > Gammaproteobacteria > Orbales > Orbaceae > Gilliamella > Gilliamella sp. B2838. The sequence continues at coordinate 111,262 of NZ_JAFNOO010000002.1, read as the reverse complement.
ATTTGTTGCTTGAAAAAAAAGCAGATTTATTATTACTTGATCATCTCAGACATGAAAATAATCGGTTAAGAGAATTACTGGGATCTCCGCTCAGACATGATGAACATAAAATGGCGGCACAAGTTTTATTAGCAGACACAGATCCGTATGTTTATCAAGTCGTTGTAAATAAAGGTCAAAATGATGGGGTTTATGTTGGTCAACCGGTAGTTGATGAAAAAGGGATTGTTGGGCAAATTTATCAAACCGCACAGACAACTAGCCGAGCGATTTTAGTGTGTGATTATCAACATGCCATTCCGGTACAAGTATTAAGAAACGATATATCAATGGTGGCGGTAGGGAATGGTTGTAGCAATGATCTAACGCTTGATTTTTTACCTAATAATGTTGATATTAAAGTTGGCGATGTACTTGTCACTTCAGGACTTGACGGTCGCTTTCCTGAGGGATATCCCGTGGCTGTGGTGAGTTCAGTTAAACTCGATATTAATGATTCAACGCCAATTATTTCGGCAACACCGACAGCGGATTTAAAACGATTACGTTATCTACTATTATTATGGGGAGATCAAGGAGTAAAACATGAGGGGTCATAATGGCATATTATTTATTTGGCTAACATTATTTATTGGATTATGTTTACAAATTATACCATGGCCACCAGCTTACAACATGTTCAAACCTCATTGGTTTATGTTAATTTTAGCCTATTGGTTAATTGCACAACCTTACCAAGTCGGTATTGGCACCGCTTTTTTATTTGGTCTAATGTTAGATTTATGTTCGGGTACTTTTTTAGGTGTACACGCGTTTATTTATTCATTTATTGCTTATTTGCTTGTTTTTAAATATCAGTTACTTCGTAATTTAGCATTGTGGCAACAATCTTTTATAATAATTGCGGTTTCTGTTTGCTATAATGGATTAGTGTTTATATTTCAAGTTAGTATTTATCATATAATTTCGATGTCACCTTATATCTTATTATCAAGTTGTGTGGATGGCTTTTTATGGATATGGATATATCTACTCTTACGACGAATAGCACGGAACTTTGCAATTAATTAAAGGAAACGCTCTTTATGTCTGTTGAATTATTAATGAATGTGACACCGTCAGAAACTCGTGTAGCTTATATTGAAGATGGTGTTTTGCAAGAAATTCATGTCGATCGTGAATCACGTCGTGGTATTGTCGGTAATATATATAAAGGTAAAGTCATTCGAATTTTGCCAGGTATGCAAGCTGCATTTGTTGATATTGGTTTAGAAAAAGCGGCTTTTTTACATGCTTCAGATATTATGCCGCATACTGAATGCGTTTCTTATTCTGAGCAAGAACAATTTCAAGTTAAGGATATTTCTGAACTGGTTCGCCAGGGTCAAGACTTAATGGTACAAGTAGTCAAAGATCCCTTAGGTACAAAAGGGGCAAGACTCACAACTGATATTACCTTACCTTCGCGCTATTTGGTATTAATGCCGGGGCAAAATTCAGCGCATGTCGCCACTTCACAGCGTATTGAAAGTGAAACAGAGCGAGAAAGACTTAAACATATTGTAGAACAATATGTTACGCCAGAAGGTGGCTTTATTGTTCGCACAGCAGCTGAAGGTGCTAACGCACATGAACTTGAACAAGATGCTAATTTTCTAAAACGGTTGTGGAAAAAAATTCAAGAACGAATGGCTCGCCCGATTAGTAAAAATTTAGTGTATGGTGAACTTGAACTATCACAACGGGTATTGCGTGATTTTGTGGGTGATCCGATAGAGCGAATATTGGTCGATTCAAAGCAAACCTATGATCTACTTATTGAGTTCACTCAAGAATTTATGCCTGAAGTAACAAGTAAATTATCGCACTACCGTGGCAGTATTCCGATTTTCGATCTTTATGATACTGAAAACGAAATTCAACGGGCATTGGATCGCAAAGTTAAATTAAAATCGGGTGGTTATTTAATTATTGACCAAACTGAAGCCATGACAACCATTGATATCAATACAGGTGCTTTTGTTGGTCATCGCAATTTAGAAGAAACGATTTTTAACACTAATATTGAAGCAACTATTGCCATAGCTCGACAGTTACGCTTACGTAATTTAGGCGGAATTATTATCATTGATTTTATTGATATGCAAGAAGACTTGCACCGTGAGCGAGTATTGCAATCTTTACAAGATTTTTTATCGAAAGATAGGGCAAGAACAACAATTAATTCGTTTTCGGCATTGGGTTTGGTTGAGATGACACGCAAAAGGACGCGTGAAAGCATCGGTCACATTTTATGCGAGGAGTGTCCAGCATGTAAAGGCAGAGGTATGGTCAAGTCCGTTGAAACAGTTTGTAATGAAATTTTACGTGAAATTGTCCGTGTCTATAAAGCTCATCGTTCTGAATACTTTTTGGTTTATGCATCATCGGCTGTCGCGAATGCTTTAACTACAGATGAATCACATGCTCTAGCCGAAGTCGAAATATTTGTCGGTAAGCGAGTGGAAGTTAAAGTTGAACCGCTTTATATTCAAGAGCAGTATGATGTGGTATTGATGTGATAATTGCTATTTCATCACAATACTCCCGGTCATCATGCTTGTGTTTTATTATAACGATTTGAAATGTGTAATAATAACCCCATTATAAACAAAGATGAAAAACAATTAGCTAAATAACGAATGTGATAAAGTACAGATAAAGGAATTTATGATAATTACTCAAGTGAGTGAACGGTTACTCAATCCCAATAACCTAAGCCACCAAGACCTTTTGAATTTGCTTGATATATTAAGTTCAAGACAAATTGATTTTGGTGATTTATATTTTTTGTCTGGTTACTATGAAAGTTGGTCGCTTGAAGATCGAATTATTAAAAATGCTTCTTTTCATCGTGATCAGGGCGTAGGCGTTCGTGCAATCGTAGGTGAAAAAACTGGATTTGCTTATACAGATCAACTCTCTTTAAACCGTTTAGAGCAAAGTGCTTTAGCCGCTAATTCAATCACTAAACAACAAACCCCAATTGTTGTAACGCCGTTTAAACAAACAGAAGCTGTTGCTATTTACCCAGCTATTAATCCAATTAACTCTTTTTCACAAGAACAAAAAATAGCACTATTAAAGCAAATTGATGCATTAGCACGTTCAATCGATCCAAGAGTCATTGAAGTTTCCGCGAGTTTAATTGGTAGTTATGAAGATATTTTAATTGCAGCAACAGATGGATCGTTGTGCGCTGATGTTCGGCCGTTAGTGCGTTTATCTGTTTCAGTAATCGTTGAAAAAGATGGTAAACGAGAGCATGGCAGTAGTGGTGGTGGTGGGCGTTTTGGTTATGAATATTTTTTAACCACCAATCCTCAAACCGGTGAAAGTATTGCCGATAGCTATACTCGAGAAGCGGTAAGACTTGCGTTAGTATCGCTATCGGCAAAAGCTGCGCCAGCCGGCACAATGCCTGTTATTTTAGGTGCCGGTTGGCCTGGTGTGTTGCTACATGAAGCGGTAGGTCATGGTTTAGAAGGTGACTTTAATCGTAAAAATAGCTCCGTGTTTTCTGGTAAGATAGGCGAGCAGGTCACTTCAGAACTTTGTACGATTGTTGATGATGGTACCATCGAAAATCGACGTGGTTCACTTTCGATTGATGATGAAGGTACACCAACTCAAAAAACGGTTTTAATTGAGAATGGTGTTTTGAAAGGTTATATGTTTGATAAGCTAAATGCTAAGTTAATGGGATGCCATTCTACCGGTAATGGTCGCCGTGAAAATTATGCTTGCTTACCTATGCCAAGAATGACCAATACTTACATGCTAGCGGGTAATTCAACATTTGATGAAATCATTAGTAGTGTAGATTATGGGCTATACGCACCTAACTTTGCTGGCGGACAGGTTGATATTACATCCGGCAAATTTGTATTTTCTGCATCAGAAGCATACCTCATTGAAAAAGGCAAAATTACCCATCCAGTTAAAGGCGCGACATTAATAGGATCGGGCATTGAAACCATGCAACAAATTTCAATGGTAGGGAATGATTTATCACTCGATTCCGGTGTAGGTGTTTGCGGTAAAGCCGGGCAAAGCGTACCTGTCGGTGTTGGACAACCCACTTTAAAAGTGGATAATTTAACGGTTGGTGGTACTATAAATTAGTCATAACTAAATAAGTGAGATATAAAAATAGATGGAAACAATCATTACACTTTATCAAGCATTTGTTCATATGGATATTGCAACACTTTCAAATCCCAATGTGTTATGGATATTATATGGCATGCTGTTTGTCATTATCTTATTAGAAAACGGTGTGTTACCCGCGGCATTTCTACCCGGTGACAGTTTACTGTTTTTAACCGGTGTATTGATAAGTCTTGATGTTTTTCATTTTGGTCTTATAAATTTAATTTTGATTGCCGGCGCCGCTTTTGGCACATGGCTTGGTTATGCACAAGGACGTTGGTTGGGAAATACCAAAATTGTGCAAAATTGGATGGCGCATTTGCCAGAAAAATATCACCATAAATCAGAAGTTCTATTCCATAAATATGGCTTACAAGCTTTATTTATCGGTCGATTTATTGCTTTTGTTCGAACACTATTACCCATGATGGCTGGTTTATCGGGTTTACATAGCCGTAAATTCCATATCTACAATTGGGTTAGTGCAACATTATGGATATTTTTGATTGTTACATTAGGTTATCTATTTGGATTATCACCAATTTTTAAAACCTATGAAAAACAGATCATGTCTTTATTAATGTTAATACCGGTATTTTTATTGGTGCTAGGTTTACTCTTTTCGATTTGGTTAGCAGTAAAACGTTGGTTAAATAATAAAAAACAAGCAAAGCAAGACGGCAAAAAATAAAAGTTGAAATTAACCGATAAGCCGGGTTCTGTCGTGGACAATCATTCCTCTAGGCTAATACTCACGCATTAGCTCAAGCAGTCTACCCGGATTCAACGCGGGCCGCGCCAATGAATCCCTATTTGACCTTGCTCCGAGTGGAGTTTACCGTGCCACAACTGTTACCAGTTGCGCGGTGTGCTCTTACCACACCCTTTCACCCTTACCTGATCTTATTTAAACAATAAGCCATCGGCGGTATACTCTCTGTTGCACTAGTCGTGAATGTTCGCTCTCGCCAACATCCCCCAGGCGTTACCTGGCACTCTGCCCTATGGAGCCCGGACTTTCCTCCCCTCTGTTTGTCTCCTTTAAAAAGGACTACAACAAAGCAGCGATTGTCTGGTTAATTTCGTCCATGAGTATAGCCTAATGCATAATTTTGTCCAGCTCTGTCTTGGACTTGATTAAATAAATGTTGAATGTTTAGGCATTTAAAAATGATTAACGAATAAACAGGCCTAATAACAAGGCGCTAATCAATAGGGGGTAGTCTGTGAACTATTTTAATTACTAGCACATCAAAAAGATGCACTAGTTTTTGTATAAAGGTAAATTAATTACCATTTTTTCTGTCTTTCATTTTCGTCGTAATTAAACCAAGTTACAACACCGTTTGAAATTAGCACATCAAGTGTTCCTTCAACAATATTATATTGGGTTTCGCCAATGAGCATATGACTGGTAGAGCTTTTTTTAGTATATTTATACGTCCACTGGGTCTCATTAGCATTAATGACCTTTCTACTCGTTGGTTCGCCAAATAATGAAATTATCTGTGATTCGGTGGTTGCACCTTCAACGATGTGACTGACTTTTTCTTTACTTAATGGTGTGCCTTGTTCGACAAAATTCTTTTGACTACAGCTTGAAAGGATAATAATTGAAAATAGTGCGATAATGAATTTACTTATATTTTTCATGGTATTGTTACCTGACAACTAACATAATTTTTGAAGTGTCAATAATAACACATGCTCGTCAACGTTCAAGATGAGCGCATTTTTTAATTTTGAAAAAATCAAATTATCATTAATCAAAGAAATTGGTCGATTTTATGTAAATATGGAAACTATATGTGTTTTACTGTTTCCATATTTTCCGCGTATTTGTTATTAATGTACAATAATTTTTATTTTTAGTCTTTATTTTGTCTTAGGACGCGTTTTATTGGTTGGTTTGTATTTGAATTGATATAACGACTAGGCCAGATCTCATGAGGTTGTAAATTGAGAGCTTGAGCTATAATAACTTCGCCTTTAGTCCAGGGTCTAACTAACGCATTACTCAATGTTGATGAACTCAAACCCGATTGTCGGGATAGATTTGCCAGGGTCGTTCCTTGTTTTTTTAAGGCGGCAATAATGTCTGCAGGGTGCCAATCACTAGACTTTATTTTCATTTTTTATTTCCTCTTAGTTTATAACCTTGTGCATCTATGTTATGCTTTGATGTTACTAAAACAAGTAAGTTTACAATTGAACTTTAGTTATTAATAATTATGTTTCTTAATTTATTGTATCAAAGTTTCTTTAATTTCTGTAATTTTTTCTTATTGTGCTAAAATAGGATAGTGAAAATGAAAGAATGGTTCTCGTCAAAAGAGCTATCAAGCATTGCAGGGATGCCATCAACGATACAAGGCGTCAATCGAAAAGCTAGAGCCGAAAAATGGACTTCACGAAAAAGAACGGGTGTTCGTGGTAAAGCGCTAGAGTATCATATTGCCAGTTTACCGTTAGTTGTCAAAAAAGCACTGTATGCAGAAGAAGAAAGTGCAAGCTACGTCGTATCACCTATCGAACCTTTTCAACTATGGATGATTGCATTTGAACAATTATCGGATGATGAAAAATCTATCGTTGCATCTTGGTTAATGCGTAATGGTATTAAAGATTTTATTACTTTTATTAATAAACAGAAAAAAGATAATTAGTGTTATTGTTTAAGCTGAGATATACTTTAACGCTAGTAAAATTCAATTTAGTTGCTAATGGAATTACCAATGGAAAGTCAGTTTCAATTAACAAATAGTAAAGAGATTATTGCATATTTAGTCGAACAATTTCCTAATTGTTTTACGCTTGAAGGCGAAGCTAAACCCCTCAAAATAGGGATATTTCAAGATATCCTTTCTCGTTTGAGCGAAAGTGAAGTTCTGAGTAAAACCAAACTTCGTGTTGCATTGCGTGCTTATACGATGAGTTGGCGTTATTTATATAGTATTAAAGCGGGTGCTAATCGAGTTGATTTAGATGGAAATCCTGATGATATTATTAATGAAGAACAAGAACAATACGCCCAACAACAGTTAAAAGAAAGTAAACAAAAAGCCAAAGAAAGAGCGAAAGAAAAACGTAAAAATTCTCGCCCACCAGTCAAAAAACCGAAGGCTTTAAAAGTGGGTGACTTTGTTAAAGTATTATTAGGCAATAAACCATTAAGAGTTCAAATCATTAATATTGAAAAAGAACATATTAAGGTGAATGTCGGCTCTGGCATGGAATTAACTGTTAAACCTGAGCATATTATTACCAAATAGAGAATTTGCATGAATAAATTACTCAAAGTTGTTATCAAATTAAGCCTTGTTTTATGTATTGTTAGCCAAAGTACGCAGGCTAAGCAAGTTAATAACGAGCAAATACCTGTTCTTAAACAAGATGATATACACCAAGTTGTGGCGAGAAGAGTTACTAACTATTTTACTCAAGCACATTATCGTAATTTTGCTTTAGATGGTGCTTTTTCGGCTAAAATTTTTGATCGTTATTTCAAAATGCTTGATGGTAGCAAAGCAATATTTATTCAAAGTGATGTGGATAGTTTTCGAAATAGGCAAGATTCGCTTGGACAAGAATTATTAGATGGTAATTTGAAAACTGCATACGATATTTATAATCTCGCCTTACAAAAGCGTTATGATCGTTATAAGTATGCTCTTGAGGTTTTGAAGCGCCCAATGGACTTCACCAATAATGACGAAATTGATTTTAAACGTGAAGATATTGCTTGGCCAACTTCTGAAAAAGAACTCGATGCCTATTGGGATAAACGTGTTAAATATGACGAGCTCAGTTTGTCTTTATCTGGTAAAAATGAAGCACAAATTCGTGAAGCACTAACCAAACGATATAATCGTGTTATAAAAACCATTTTACAATCCAATAATGAAGATGCATTCAAAGTGTTTATGAATGCTTTTGCACGTGAAATTGATCCGCATACCAGTTATTTAGCACCGCGTTCAAAACGTGATTTTGATTCTGAAATGAGTTTATCGTTTGAAGGTATTGGCGCAACGCTCAGCCAACAAGATGATTATACTGTCATCATGTCTTTTGTCACTGGTGGGCCGGCTGAAAAAAGTAAGTTGCTAGCTGTTGGCGATAAAATTATCGGTGTTGGTCAAAAAAACTCAGCTATTGAAGATGTTATCGGTTGGCGTTTAGACGATATTGTCGATAAAATTCGTGGTCCAAAAGGTACAGTAGTTAGATTAGAAATTTTACCAGCAGGTAACAATAGCAAATCTAAAATTATTGAACTAACGCGAGATAAGATTCATTTTGAAGATCGTGAAGCCAAATTAAAAATTATCAATAATGAACGTGGAAAAGTGGGTGTTATTGAGATTCCAAGTTTTTATATGGGTTTAACAGATAAAGTCCACGATCTATTATTGCAAGCTAAAAATGAACAACTGCAAGGGTTAGTTATTGATTTACGTGATAATGGCGGTGGTTCTTTAGCTGAAGTTATTACCCTAACGGGATTATTTATTGACAATGGACCAGTAGTACAAGTTCGCGATAATTTACAAAAAGTTGTCGTTTACGACGATAAAAATAAAGGTGCCGACTATGCAGGCCCTATTGTTGTAATGGTCAATCGATATAGCGCTTCGGCTTCTGAAATTTTCGCCGCAGCCATGCAAGATTATGGACGCGCTGTTATTGTTGGTGAAACAACTTATGGTAAAGGCACGGTACAAACTTCTCGTAATATTGCCTATCCTTCTGATTCAAGATTACATCCCAATTGGCCTGAACTTGGCGGTGTGCAATATACTGTACAAAAATTTTACCGTATAAACGGTGGCAGTACCCAACTGAAAGGGGTTGAGCCTGACATTGAAATGAGTAAAACTAAATATATGGACGAAACGGGCGAGCGGTTCTTAGATAATGCTATGCCATGGGATAAAATTCCTTCGTCTGAATATTTGACTGTTGCTAATGTTAAACCGCTTCTACCTGATTTAACGGCTAAGCATTTAACGCGAATAGCTAAAAATCCTGAATTTATCTATCTTGAACAAGATATCAGTGATTTTAATAACAAGAAGGATCGTCAGTACATTGTTTCGTTGAACAAAAAATCGCGTGAAGCAGAGCGAAAAACTTATGATGATCGTGATCTAAAAAGAATGAATGAACGCTTGGCTCGTGAAGGAAAACCAGCCATCGCTAAATTAGACGATTTACCTAAGGACTATAAAATACCCGATGCTTATTTAAATGAAGCGATTGAAATTCTATTAGATTTAGCGCCTAACTATCCAAAAATTGATGTTAGTCAACCCGTAAGTGGATTTATTTCATTAGATCAATCAATTAAATAAAGCTGGGTTCAACAAATAATTGGAGATAATAAACATGTGTACAAATTTGAAATTTGCTTTAGTAACTGTTGTCGCTATACTAGTTGTTTTAGCCGCATTTGGTACTATTGTTGTAATGAATTAAAAAGCTTGATTAATTAGCTTGTGATCATTATAGTATGCAACCTGCTTTAATTAGCGGGTTGATAAATTTTGGTGAGGTGTCCGAGTGGTTGAAGGAGCACGCCTGGAAAGTGTGTATACGGCAACGTATCAAGGGTTCGAATCCCTTCCTCACCGCCATAAATTTTTATTATTTAGTCATTGAAGGATAAAAGCCGTCAGGTTTTAACTGTCAGGAGTGACTTTCAATGTTACTTTGACAATATGCATTCACGTTAACAAGACCGAAAGTGACGAGTAGAACCTTCCTCCTCCTAGAATATTTGGAGCCATTATGGAAAACTTACGCACTGTTCAGGACTTTATACGCTGGACAACCTCCCAATTTAGCCAGTCTGATATCTATTTAGGTCATGGAACTGATAACCCGATTGATGAAGCCAAGCAGCTTATTTTAACAACATTAGGTTTATCATTATTTATTCCGCCAGAATTTTATGCCAGCAGTCTTACTGAGTCTGAAAAACAACAGTTACTGGATCTGATTCAAAAACGCATTGAAGATCGGGTTCCAACGCCTTATTTAACCAATCAAGCTTGGTTTTGTGGTCACCAATTTTATGTTGATGAACGGGTGTTAATACCGCGCTCACCAATTGGTGAATTAATTGATAATCACTTTTCCAACTTGTTAACAACTGAGCCAAAATTAATATTAGATATGTGCACAGGCAGTGGTTGTATTGGTATTGCCTGTGCATATGCATTTCCTGATGCGCAAGTTGATATTTCTGACATATCATTAGAGGCGTTAGATGTTGCGCAAACGAATATTGAATTACATGAAATGCAATTTCAAGTAACGCCGATATTATCGGATTTATTCGATAATCTGCCGGTTAAAAAATATGATGTTATTGTTTCAAATCCTCCTTATGTTGATGACGAAGACATGCGTGATCTCCCTGATGAGTTTTTATATGAACCTAAATTGGCATTAGAAGCGGGCGTTGATGGCTTAGATCTTGTGAAAAGAATTTTACGTGATTCCGTCAATTATCTAACACCAAATGGTGTTTTAATATGTGAAGTAGGAAATAGTTGGATCAGTTTGCAAGAACAATATCCTGATATTCCATTCAATTGGATAACGTTTGAACATGGTGGACTTGGTGTATTTTCAATATCGTGTCAAACCTTAATAGAATTTCACCACTATTTTAAATAATGTGTTATTAATCATTGGAAATAAAATTTATGTCTGGAAACTCGATCGGTAAGTTATTTAAAGTCACCACTTTTGGCGAATCACATGGCATAGCATTAGGATGTGTTGTAGATGGTGTACCACCGGGACTTGCTTTAACTGAATCCGATATGCAGCACGATCTCGATCGACGCCGTCCTGGTTCTTCTCGTTATACTACGCAGCGCCGCGAAGCAGATCAAGTTAAAATATTATCAGGTGTTTTTGATGGTGTCACAACCGGCACCAGTATCGGTTTGATGATTGAAAATACCGATCAACGTTCACAAGATTATAGCAAAATTAAAGATATCTTTCGCCCTAGTCATGCTGACTACACCTACCAAAAAAAATATGGCACACGTGATTACCGAGGTGGCGGTCGATCATCGGCGCGCGAAACAGCAATGCGTGTTGCGGCAGGTGCTATAGCTAAAAAATATTTAAACGAAAAACTCGGCATTACTATTCGTGGTTATTTAGCTCAAATGGGTGATATTGAATGTCAATTAAGAGATTGGCAACAAGTTGAACAAAATTCCTTTTTTTGTGCTGATGAAAGTAAACTTGAGCAACTTGATGAATTATTAAGAAAATTAAAAAAAGAGGGTGATTCAATTGGTGCGAAAGTCACTGTTGTCGCTGAAAATGTACCGGTTGGGCTGGGTGAACCAGTTTTTGATAAGTTAGATGCTGAATTGGCCCATGCATTAATGAGTATTAATGCAGTTAAAGGGGTCGAAATAGGTGATGGCTTTGCTGTTATTACTAAACGTGGTAGCGAAAATCGCGACGAGATTAGTCCAGAAGGTTTTTTATCCAACCACGCCGGTGGCATCTTAGGCGGTATCAGCTCAGGACAAACCATTTTAGCCAACATTGCCTTAAAACCTACACCAAGCATTGAAATTGCAGGTCGATCGATTAATGTACAAGGTGAAGCCGTTGAAGTATCGACGCATGGTCGGCATGATCCATGCGTGGGTATAAGAGCAGTTCCCATCGCTGAAGCAATGGTTGCTATTGTTTTAATGGATCACTACCTTCGTTATCGTGCTCAATGCAGTGATGTGAATCCGCTATGAATTACGAACTCCTTATTCTGCTGTTTGCCATAGCAGTTTTAGCGGGATTCATCGACTCAATTGCCGGTGGAGGTGGGCTACTCACCGTGCCGGCACTATTGGCAGTCGGTTTACCGCCGGCTAGTGCCTTAGCGACTAATAAGTTACAAAGTTGTGGTGGATCATTCTCGGCTAGTCTCTACTTTATCCGTGAGCGCATGGTTAATCTTAGAGAACAAAAAATCGCAATTATCTTCGCCTTTATCGGCTCCGCAGTTGGTACTGTTTCGGTGATGCATATCCAAGCCGATTTTCTAAGACTATTATTACCGATATTAACGATCAGTGTTGGGTTATATTTCCTACTCTCACCAACAATCGGAGAACAAGACCGCAAAAGCCGCCTGACCACCCTACAATTTGCCCTTATTCCGGCGTTAGCAATTGGTTTTTATGACGGCTTTTTTGGACCCGGTGCCGGTTCCTTCTATGCTTTAGCCTATATTACCCTTGCCGGATTTAATCTGACAAAAGCAACTGCGCATACCAAAGTCCTAAACTTTACCTCAAACTTAGCGGGATTGTTATTTTTTATTATGGGCGGACAAGTGGTCTGGTCGATAGGTTTAGTCATGTTAGTCGGACAATTCATCGGCGCAAGATTAGGCGCTAAAATGGTTATTGCGAAAGGAAGAAAATTAATAAGACCAATGTTGATTATTGTTTCTACAGTTATGAGTATTAAGTTGATTTATGAGAACTTCTTCTGATGATTAGATTTTGCTTTTGATTGTTAGCTAACCGTCATTGATGATAAATTTTGTTTTAATATATTTAGCTAATAAAACGTGGGACACAAAAGATTCAGAATTTTTAATCGTAATAACATAGATATATTTAAGCTAAACTAATAGAACGATTTTTACATTTTCAATACTTTTGCAGTAAACGATCTAAATATACTTAATGCACTGTTTCAATGTAATGGTAATAATATGCTGCCATCGTTATCGCCCCAAAGCTAACAAGAATATTTGACACACTCCTTTAACGTTGCGATTTAAAATATATTTTTGTTTATCAATGGTAGTTGTTACTGTTTTGAATAAAAAGCAATTGATGTATTTTTAATATTGTTAAATAAATTGTCGAGCAGAGTAATTATAAATTGTAATTTGTTCGCATTAGATTTCAAACAGACTATTTCAAGTCAATATCATTGAAACATTATCAATAATTACACCATCGTTTTTACCCTTTTTTTTCGCTAGATTTAAAGATTAATAAAATCAATGTATTACAAAACAGTTAAAAAAAAGGGTTTTTAAGTAATAAAACAATATTTACCTTTATGCCAAAGGCGATTATAGTATGTGCTGTTCTAGCTCAATACCGTGTAGGTAGTTTAGAAAGTGATGCTGAAACATCATGCCGTTAGTGAGTTGCTCAATACCGTGTAGGTAGTTTAGAAAATCACCATTAAATATTTTTTTTGAAACATCAAGCTCAATACCGTGTAGGTAGTTTAGAAATGAATATTACCCTAAAAACCACCGCGCTGTAAGCTCAATACCGTGTAGGTAGTTTAGAAAAGTAGTAACGGAAGAGGACCGACTTGTTTATCGCTCAATACCGTGTAGGTAGTTTAGAAAACTCAAATATTAATAAATCAGATTTTGCTTTCGCTCAATACCGTGTAGGTAGTTTAGAAAATTTGTAAACGTTCATACCGCAGGTAACACCTGCTCAATACCGTGTAGGTAGTTTAGAAAACCCTACAATCAAAAATGCTGGTGCAAGTCCTGCTCAATACCGTGTAGGTAGTTTAGAAAGAGTTTATGTAATTAAACAAATTAAAAAAGGCGCTCAATACCGTGTAGGTAGTTAAAGAAAGCAAAAATTTGGCGAGGTAGATTTTTACATTTTAATAGCCTATCCTCAGGAAGTCTTTAGTTAAAGCTATAAAAATGCCTTAACGTATTTCATTAAGATAAATGAGTTAACTATGAAATTGTCATTATGTGCCTTTATTCCAACTTTATATCAACTATCACCAAGCTTGTTTCAGCTAATAACCACACATAAATAGATATTTTGATGTGCTTTAAGCAACACACAATTAATACATAGGCCTTTAACATTCGAGGCATATAGTCTTTTTTTGTATTCAGACAACTCAATCTTGTTAAACTCCATATAGCAAAATTTCTGCTCAAAAAATCTGTTTAGACTGATTATTAAATACCTTTACCACAGCTTATTTTTACAATTTATAAAAACAAGAAAGATTAAGCTTTATTAACAATGAAGGTAAAATTTTTGTCTGTTTGTTAAGTATTGCTAAAATGTAGAAGGTATATGAATGATAAAAATCAACAGTTAATTGATTAACCATATGTTATATTGTCAGTAAGGGATAGTGATACATAGCGTGGTTCAATAATACCAATACAGGCTAATTAACTTACGGACATAAGTATCGAGTAAGGTGAGCATAAAATGAAAATAATTGTACTTGCTATAAAATTTGAATATAACGGTATTGAGCAGATAATTAATCCTGTCATTATACAAGATGATAGTCATATGATCTTAATTGATGCGGGGTATCCTTGTCAGTTTGAGTTATTTGAAGCAGCAGCAAAAAAGAGTGATCTTGATTTAAATAAGTTATCTCATATTATCATTACGCATCATGATTTCGATCATATTGGTTCGTTAGCAGAATTTAAGAAAAGATTTCCTCATATTCAAATATTGTCATCAAGTATAGAAAAAGCCTATATAGAAAAGCATAAAAAACCATTGCGTTTAGAGCAAGCAGAAAAAAGATATCCTTTCTTGTCGGATAATGATAAGCAACAAGCACTGATTTTTCATAAAATATTAGAAAATATAGAAGGTGTTAAGGTAGATGATATTTTGCACAACCATCAAGTTTTACCTATTGGTGAAGGGGTAGAGGTTATTTTTACGCCTGGGCATACCCAAGGTCACATATCGTTATATATCAAGGAAAATAAAACCCTGATAGCGGGTGATGCACTCGTTTTGGTTAATGATAAATTAGTTATACCTTTTCCAGAGTTTGCTTATGATTTGGCTCAAGCCCAAAGTTCTATAAAAAATCTAATGAATTATGATATTGATGAGATGATTTGTTATCATGGCGGCAGTTATAAAGGTAACTGGCAAGATAGACTGATTTTAGACAATGATTTAATCGAAAATCCATAAACACAAGCATAATGTTTACTATTGATACCGATATTCTTAATATAAAATACGCGATGTTAGCTAATACTTTTTTAATTAAAAAGTGAATGATGAGTTGCAAAAGCCTGCTATGTGCATTATGTGGATGAAAAAATCAAAGGTAGGAAATTTATTGCGTGTTTTTCATTAGTTGGATAATGTTTAAAAAATGTTTTAGATAAAAATGGACTAATTATTATCTGATTTAATTTTTTTAAGTTTGTCTATCTTATAATCATTAATATCTGTTATATTCTTAATTATATCAAGGCAAATGATTTGCTGAAAAAACTTTATCAATTCACGTTATGAAATTACAACAATTACGCTATATTTTAGAAATAGCTCGATCAGGCTCCATCAATGAAGCGGCTAAAAATTTATATATTACCCAACCCAGCTTGTCGACAGCGGTTAAAGAGTTAGAGGCCGAATTTGGCATTGAAATTTTTGTACGCACTTCAAAGGGAGTATCTTTATCAACCGATGGAGTAGAGTTTTTGGGGTATGCCAAACAAGTATTGGATCAAGCTGAGTTATTAGAACAGCACTATGCTAAAAAGGCGCCCTCAAAGCAACTATGTAGCATTTCGACCCAGCACTATGCGTTTGCTGTGAATGCCTTTGTTAATTTAATCAAGAAGAATCATACTGACGAATATGAATTTACCTTACGTGAAACGCGAACCTACGACATTATTACCGATGTGGCTAATTTACGTAGTGAAGTGGGTATACTCTATTTAACTGATTTTAATCAAAAAGTCATATTGCGGTTACTTAAAGAGCATCGTTTAACATTTAATCCTTTGTTTGAAGCCGATCCACATGTGTTTATTAGTACCCATCATCCTTTAGCTGCGATGAAATCGTTAACCTTACATGATCTGGAAGATTATCCGTATTTATCATTTGAGCAAGGTGAATATAATTCGTTTTATTTTTCTGAAGAGATTTTAAGTACGGTCTATCATAAAAAAAGCATTCATGTGAGTGATAGGGCAACGTTATTTAATTTATTACATGGATTAAATGGTTACACAATTAGCACTGGGGTTTTAAGTACCGATTTGAATGGTTCTGATATTTTATCAATTCCACTGAGTGTTAATGAAAAAATATTAATCGGTTGGATTACCTCTCAAAAAGTGCAATTGAGTATGTCGGCACAAAACTATATAGAAGCACTAAAAAAACTGATACAAGAAGAATATGGTTTTAAGCTTAAGTAGCAGGCAATAATGACCATAATTCAAATTGCTATTTTAATAAATTTGAGTATAATTGCGCACAATTCATATAATGTTTATATGAATATCGAGGTATGTCTGAATTAGAGATCGGACATTCCATCATTAATATTAATTTTAAGAGGTTTATTATGTCTCTAACTGTAGAAGCGAAAGCGAAAATTGTTGCCGAATATGGTCGTGGTACTAATGACACAGGTTCAACTGAAGTTCAAGTTGCTCTTTTAACTGCACGTATTAATGACTTACAAGGTCATTTTTCAGCGCATAAAAAAGATCACCATAGCCGTCGTGGTTTATTACGTATGGTTTCTAGCCGTCGTAAATTATTAGATTATTTACGTCGTAAAGATATCGAACGTTACAACCAACTAATTCAAAAATTAGGCTTACGTCGCTAATAACTTATCTACTTGGAAAGAGGCTTAGGCCTCTTTTTCGTTGTGAAAAATTAGGACTCTGATATAATATCGAGCTCGGAAAAATAAAAGATTGTATCTCATGTTTCGCGCGACTAATGAGAGCTCTATAGTTTATAGATTTGTCATTAGTCGTGACAGTGAAATAATCTTTTGTTTGATATCCCCACACTGTTGAAGTGAGTAGCCTAATTCGTGTTATGTTACTTTTTGTTCAAATTCAAACTTCAACACACAAAATACAAGAGGAAATTGTTTTGTTTAATCCGACACATCAAAAATTTCAATATGGTCGTCATACCGTAACTTTAGAAACGGGTATAATGGCTCGACAAGCAACAGCTGCGGTAATGGTTAATATGGATGATACGGCTGTTTTTGTCACCGTTGTTGCTGATAAAAAAGTGAAAGAAGGTCAAGACTTTTTTCCTTTAACCGTAAATTATCAAGAACGTAGTTATGCAGCCGGTCGTATTCCTGGAGGCTTTTTTAAACGTGAAGGTCGTCCTAGCGAAGGCGAAACGTTAATTGCTCGTTTAATTGACCGACCACTTCGTCCACTATTTCCAGAAGGATTTGTTAACGAAATTCAAATTATCGCAACAGTTGTTTCTGTAAATCCTGACGTGAGCCCTGATTTAGTTGCGATGATTGGTGCTTCAGCTGCCCTTTGTTTATCTGGCGTACCGTTTCATGGTCCTATTGGCGCCGCTCGAGTTGGTTTTATTAATGATGAGTTTGTTCTTAATCCATCAGTTAAAGAACTAGCACATAGCCGTTTAGACTTAGTAGTAGCTGGGACAAAAAGTGCAGTATTAATGGTTGAGTCTGAGGCGGATCTGCTTTCAGAAGATCAGATGCTAGCAGCTGTGGTATTTGGCCATGATCAACAACAAGTTGTCATTGATAATATTAATGAATTTGTTGCTAAAGCAAATTGTGAAAAATGGGATTGGGTTGCGCCAGCTAAGAACGAAGCTTTATATAATGCTGTTGCCGAATTGGCTAAAGATCGTTTAGGTGAAGCTTATCGAATTACTGAAAAGCAAGCACGTTATGCACAAATTGATCTCATTAAAGACGATGTGTTAGCAACGTTAAAAGCACAAGATGAAGAACTCGATGAAAATCAAGTCATTAACATTATTGTTGAATTAGAAAGTCAAATTGTTCGCCAACGCGTTATTGCTGGTGAACCGCGTATTGATGGTCGTGAAAAAGATATGATCCGTGCGCTAGATATTCGTACTAATGTGTTACCAAGAACGCATGGTAGTGCATTGTTTACGCGTGGTGAAACGCAAGCACTGGTTACTGCAACACTAGGAACAGAGCGCGATGCACAAATTATTGATGAGTTAACAGGTGAATATACAGAACGTTTCTTACTTCATTATAACTTCCCACCATATTCAGTTGGTGAAACAGGTATGGTCGGTTCACCAAAACGCCGTGAAATTGGTCATGGGCGCTTAGCTAAGCGTGGTGTTGCAGCTGTAATGCCAAGCAAAGAAGAGTTTCCATATACTGTGCGCGTAGTGTCTGAAATTACTGAATCTAATGGTTCATCTTCAATGGCTTCTGTGTGCGGTGCTTCACTTGCATTAATGGATGCTGGTGTGCCAATTAAATCTTCTGTTGCTGGTATTGCGATGGGACTTGTGAAAGAAGGCGATAATTTTGTTGTTCTATCTGATATTTTGGGTGATGAAGATCACCTTGGCGATATGGATTTTAAAGTAGCCGGTACACGTGAAGGTGTAAGTGCGCTGCAAATGGATATCAAAATTGAGGGTATTACTAAAGAAATTATGCAAATTGCCCTCAATCAAGCTAAAGGTGCACGTTTACATATCTTAGGTGTGATGGAGCAAGCAATTAATAAACCTCGTCAAGAGATCTCTGAATTTGCGCCTCGCATTTATACCATGAATGTCAATCCAGATAAAATTCGCGATATTATTGGTAAAGGTGGGGCAACGATTCGAGCCTTAACGGAAGAAACGGGTACTACGATTGAAATCACTGATGATGGTACAGTAAAAATTGCGGCATCTGATGGTAATAAAGCTAAAGATGCAATGAATCGTATCAATAATTTAGTTGCTGATGTTGAGTTGGGTAAAATTTATACCGGTAAAGTGACACGAATTGTTGATTTTGGTGCTTTTGTATCAATCATTGGTGGTAAAGAAGGTCTTGTGCATGTTTCTCAAATTGCTGATCATCGCGTTGAGAAAGTTTCTGATTACTTGAAAGTTGGACAAGAAGTGAATGTTAAAGTATTAGAAATAGATCGGCAGGGTAGAATTCGTTTAAGCATGAAAGATGCTGTTGAGCCTGCTGCTGATGTCGCACCAATTACTGAATAAAATGTCATTCACTAGGAGTTAAAATGAGACTATTCAACCTGAGAATTATCTGCTTTTTGCTAGCTGTTATTCTTTTATCAGGTTGTTCTAACTCTTTACCTGTACTGGCTGTTCCTGAGCAAGTTTCTTACGAGGATGAATTGAAAATTGCTCAGCTCAGTCAGCAGTTATCACAAAATGATATTGATACCATTACACGTATGCAGCTCATTTTTGAGCGAGGTATTGTCTACGATTCATTAGGTTTTAAAGCTTTTGCATACAGTGATTTTACACATTTGCTAAGCTTTAATCCTGAAATTCCAGATTTGTATAATTTTTTAGGTAATTATGCACTTCGCGATGGTGACTTCGATTCGGCTTTAGCATCGTTTAATACTACCTTAGAGCTTGATCCTGCTTATGCGTATGCCTACTTAAATCGTGCAATTACGTTGTACCGTACTGGGCATTATCAATCAGCAGATCGTGATGCGTTGCAATTTTATCAATATGATGTGAATGAACCCATTCGAATTTTGTGGCTTTATCTGATCGAAAAAGAAATCGATAATAAAGTTGCACAGCATGAGCTACAAAAACGTTATGATCTGCTTAATGATAAAACGATTTATAGTAGCGATATTGTTGCATTTTATTTAGGTAAAATTAATGAATCTAAATTGATGCAAAATCTTCAACAAGGTGTAGAAAGTAATCGGCAATTAGCTGAGCGCCTATGTGAAGCCTACTTTTACTTAGGTAAATATTATCAAAGTAAAGGTGATAATGAGCGTGCCAAAATGTTATTTAAATATGCTTTAGCTAATAATATTTATAACTTTGTTGAACATCAACAGGCACTCTACGAAATGAAGTTACTTGAAGAAAAAGAAAAGTAACAAGGGTCATGCCAGTTTAAAAGTGAAAATATTGTTATAGCGTAGTTCTGATTTGCCAATAATATACTCCTGAATTTTAATGATTTGATTATTTTGCTTTATCTATTTTATGATAAAACGCTAATCATCGTTAAATTTTGCTGAGTAATTATCGATAGTATTAATATTGGCAGTTAGTTATTGGGGTGAGTTGTAAATTTTCAATTTAGTGAGCTGGCATAAATTTATCTATTCTTGGTTTTATTAAATTAGCCATGGCACATTGCCGATATTAAGTTGTGCTTAATATTATTAACAGTGCAAATAACCTGTTTAGATATAATAAAATTTATAAGCGAGTTTACATGACAAAAGAAGTTTCTTTTATTGACCTTGGTTTATCCGAGGATATCCTTAATGCATTAAATGATCTTGGTTTTAGCAAACCATCACCGATTCAAGCTGAATGTATTCCTTTATTGTTAGCAGGTAACGATGTATTAGGAATGGCACAAACTGGCAGTGGTAAAACTGCTGCTTTTTCTATCCCATTTTTAATGAATATAGATGCTAATTTAAAAGCACCACAACTGTTGGTTTTAGCACCAACACGAGAGTTGGCTATTCAAGTTGCCGATGCATGTGCTGAATATGCAAAATATATGAAAGGCATAAAAGTTTTAGCATTATATGGTGGACAACGTTACGATGTACAATTACGCGCTTTAAAACAAGGTCCGCAAATTGTAGTCGGAACACCGGGGCGATTACTGGATCACTTAAACCGTAAAACATTAGATCTGTCTAATCTTAAAGGTTTAGTTCTTGATGAAGCTGACGAAATGTTAAGAATGGGCTTTATTGATGATGTTGAAAGTATCATGGCAACGATTCCTGAAAATCATCAAACAGCACTATTTTCAGCAACAATGCCAGCACCTATTCGTCGCATTACTAAACGGTTTATGCAAAAACCTAAAGAAGTGCAAATTAAAGGAACCAATCAAACCGCACCTGATATTGATCAGAGTTATTGGTTAGTCAGAGGTATGCGTAAAAACGAAGCAATTATTCGTTTTTTAGAAGCTGAAGATTTTGATGCTGCGATTATCTTTGTTAGAACCAAAAGCGCCACGTTAGATGTTGCCGACGTTCTTGAAAAACATGGTTATAGCTGCGCAGCATTAAATGGTGACATGACGCAGCAATTACGAGAGCAAACTCTTGATCGTTTACGTAATGGTCGATTAGATATTTTAATTGCAACCGATGTTGCAGCACGTGGTTTAGATGTTGAACGTATTAGCTTAGTCATCAACTATGATATTACACTTGATTCTGAATCTTATGTTCATCGAATAGGGCGAACCGGTCGCGCAGGTCGAGCTGGACGCGCGATTTTATTTGTCGATAGCCGTGAGCGCCGTTTGCTTAAAAACATTGAACAAACCATTAAAAAATCAATACCAGAAGTCGCATTACCTTCAAAAGAATTGATTGAAAAACGTCGTTTAGCAAAATTTACTGAGCAAGTACAAAAACAGTTAGAAAGTGCTGATCTTAATCAATATCAAGCACTCTTATCACAAATTCAAGCAAGCTGTGATACAGATTTAGAAACGATCGCTACTGCGATTTTAAAAATGGCTCAGGGCGAGCGCCCGTTAATATTACCACCAGATCCAGTGATGAAACCATCTCGTGATAGTCGCGATCGTGATAATCGCAGTGGTGAGCGCCGTTTGCGTGGTGATAATCGTGAAACACCAAAACGTCGAGAACGTCGTGATGTTGGCGATATGGATATGTATCGAATCGAGATTGGTAAAGAGAATGGTGTTGAAGTTCGACATATTGTTGGTGCCATTGCTAATGAAGCTGATATAAGTAGTCGTTATATTGGTAATATCAAACTTTACGAAACTTATTCAACTGTTGAATTACCTAAAGGTATGCCTCAAGACATTCTTAAACACTTCGAAAAGGTAAGAGTGCTTAATCAACCGATGAAAATGAGCTTAGTGAGTAATGCTTCATCTGATAATAGACGTGGTGGACGTAGAAGTAGTAAATCTGAGTCGAATGATAAAGGATTTTCGAAAAAACGAGGTCGCTCGTCAGCACCAAAATTTTAATTAATTTAACCTCTGCCTTAAGGCAGAGGCTTTTCTTCGTTATTTTATTCCTCGCACATTATCACCAGCATTTTTAGGTAGTGTAATAAAATCAATCATAGCAATGATTGTTAGCCCTGCAATCATCAATAAAGCAAATTGAAAGTCTTCAACACTTAACATTGTTTTATTATGATCATGGTAACAAGATGCAATAAATAAGAATAATGCCCCTAGTACAATGCCAAGAACATTATTAAGTTGCTGTGCTAAAGTAGATAAAATATTGGCACTTTGAACTTCACTTTTTTCGATTTCAGAAAAACCTAGTGTATTTAAGGTAGTAAATTGGATTGATCGTGCTCCTCCTGATAGAAAAAGAACGATAATCATAGTAATAATCGAGGTTTGTTCTGTAAAAAATGCACATAAAATAAAACTCGCTGATAACACTATTCCGTTAATAATCAGTATATTTCGAAAACCGAATCGTTCAATTAACGGTGTATTGATCAATTTAAAAAGAATATTACCAACAAATAGCACCAGCAATAAAGCACCTGCTGTTAATGGTGAGTATCCAAATCCAACTTGAAACATCAAAGGTAAAAGAAATGGGGCACTGCTTAAGGCGATTCGGATTAAGGATCCCCCAAAAAACATGGTTCTAAATGTACGTTTAGAAAACGCCTGTAAGCTAATCAGTGGATGTGTGCTGTGAGTTAAGTGATAACATGCCATTGTTAACATTATGCAGCCAAGTAAAACGATTGAAAGGCTTATTCCTATGCTCTTTTGTGAATGTGAAATCATTTCAAGTCCATAAACAAAGAGCAATAAACCTGATCCACACAAAATAAAACCAATGCCATCAAATGCGCGTATTTGCGGTAGTTCTTTTGGTAGAAGTTTGAATGCATAAAAAAGGGCAATAAATCCAAGTGGAATATTTAAAACGAAAATCCAATGCCATGTTAGATATTGCGCGAAAAATCCACCAATCACAGGTCCCATGACCGGAGCGATTAATCCTGGCCAGACCAGTATTGATATAGTATTGACTAAATTTTGTTTTTCAGTCCGGCTAAGTACCACCGTGCGGCCAACAGGGACCATTAACGATCCTGCCAATCCTTGGCATAATCTTGCCAGCGTAAACATGGTTAGATTAATTGAGAGTGCACAGAGTAAAGATGCTAACATAAACAAAACAATCGAGATTGAAAAAATTCGATGTGCAGTAAAACGATTAGCCAGCCAACCACTTGCAGGTAAACCTATGGTAAGGGCTAACATATAGGCACTAATTCCAACTGAGATATCTTGAGGATTAACTGAAAATGATTTTGCGATATTAGGAATAGCGGTAGTAATAACTGTCGCGTCTAAATTTTCCATAAAAAATGTTGCGGCGACTAAAATTGCCATTTTCTGGACGTTACTACGTTGTTGCATAAAAAACACCAATACAAATAAATACTGCAAATATTATATACTACAAAAAGAAAACGCTAAGACAATAATTATTTTTGAGAAATAACCGTGACTTACAAAGGTTATTTTTAAAAAACTTCTATTTTTGATTGATAAAAAACGTTTTTTTATATCAGTTATTAGGTTGTTAAAAAAATGTTAGAACTTTGCCCTTAAGTTTGATTGAGAGTATACTATGTCAAAACCAAATGATTAATAGAGGTACAGGATGACAGATTCACTAAATAAATGTAAAGCAAATGAAACACCAGCATGTTGTTGTGTTGATGTTGGAACAATTATCGATAATGAGGATTGCACAGCAGAATACGAACACGTTTTTGCGTCAGAATCAGAAGCTCAAGCTAAATTAGTATCATTAACACAAGCTGCAAAAGATGCTGCAACTGAACCCTGTGAAATTAATAGCAGTATCGACAAAGTTGCAGATGGTTTTAAATTAACTGCTAAGTTTACTTTTTGTTGTGGCGCTGAGTGCTTAATTTTTCAATTAAAATTACGTTAATTGTCATTAATGAAAATTTGTATTATGAGACATGGTGAAGCAGGATTTTCTGCTTCATCTGATGCAAGTCGACCACTTACAGCTTATGGCATTGAACAAGCGAATCAAGCCGGTCAATGGCTTCAACAGCAACATTTTAAATTTGACTTAGGTTTAGTGAGTCCATATTTACGAGCAGAGCAAACGTTTGCTCAACTATCCTCTTATATTCCTATTTCAAAAGTAAAAACAGAAAAGCTTTTGGTTCCGGGTGGAAGTGCTGCTTCAATTGCTGATTTTTTAATGACCCTTATACCCCAAGATGTTAAGCAAGTGATTATAGTTTCACACCTTCCATTAGTCGGCTATTTAGTCAATGAGCTTTGCCCTCATATTTCGCCACCGATGTTTCCAACAGCTGCAATTGCATGTATTAACTACTCAATTGGCACCGCAGGAAATCTTGAATGGTTTCATCAAGCGGAGTAAAAAAACTTAATCTTTTTGATTTACCGTTAACCGGACGTACCTTAATTGAAGCCTCGGCCGGAACAGGTAAAACCTATTCACTTGCCTTTATCTATTTGCGATTGTTATTAGGCATAGGCAAAAACAGTTATCCCAACCCACTGAGTATTAATCAAATTTTAGTTGTCACCTTTACTAAAGCGGCAACGCAAGAGCTGCGTTCACGCATTAGAGCAACGATACAAGAACTAAGAACAGGATTACTGCAAGGTAACCATTCAGATCCGATATATCAACAATTGATTGAATTAATTGATGACCGTCAAGCTGCGATTCAAAAACTCACTGAAGCCCAACAATCAATGGATGATGCGGCTATTTATACCATCCATAGTTTTTGTCAGCGAATATTGACTAGTCATGCATTTGAATCGGGTGTACTTTTTGAACAAAAATTAATTACTGATGAGCAGCAATTACACTTACAAGTTACCCAAGATTTTTGGCGTCATTATTTTATTCCCTTAAATAAACCACTTGCTCAGATAGTTTTTGCAACTTGGCAAGATCCAGATGCCTTATTAGCAAGTATTAAACCTTATTTGAGTTTTGATTTTAGCCAAAACACAGATGACAATATCGATCTTGTGAATATTATTAATGATTTTTATCAGCGTAATTTTTACAAAATCGAAATGTTAAAACAGGCTTGGTTAGAATCAGTAAATGAATTAACCGATATCATTATTCTGTCAGGCGTCAGTAAACAATCTTATAGTAATAGTTATTTACCTAATTGGATTGCCAAAGTTTCGGCTTGGTGCCAAACACCGACAACGACGTTTAAGTTACCCGCTGAACTGGAAAAGTTTAGTCAAGCGGTATTAATTGAGAAAACCAAAACCGATAAGACGGCTCCACGACATTTAGTTTTTGAGCAAATAGCACAACTTTATACAAGCCAACTTGATTTACGCAACGAAATTTTGATGCATATTGTTAAAATTATACAAAAAGGCATTTATTATCAGAAGATTAAACGTGCCGAGATGAGTTTTAACGATCTAATTTGGCAACTTAATCGGGCCTTGCAGGCCAAAAATGGTCATCGATTAGCACAAAGTATTGCAAAAAAATATTGTGTTGCTTTAATCGATGAATTTCAAGATACCGATCCTGCACAATATCAAATATTTGATCGTATTTATAATAAGCAGCGACTAGATACAGGTTTATTGTTTATTGGTGATCCCAAACAAGCAATTTATAGCTTTCGTGGCGCTGATATATTTACGTATTTAAAAGCAAAACAGTCGGCAGGCGAAAATAATTTTACCATGTATGTTAATCACCGATCTTCTTCTGAAATGGTAAAGGCTGTAAATCAGTTATTCGCTAATCGTCAACATCCTTTTATTTTTGATCGCATTCCCTTTTTACCTATGGAGAGTGCAACAAGAAATAATCAAAAAACGTTGATAATCAATGATCAAGAGGCAAATGCTTTAACGGCTTATTTATTACCTGAAACTATAACAACTATTACAGATTATCAAGAACATATGGCGATTTGTTGTGCTAAAGAAATTGTTTCATGGTTAACGGATAGTTCAATATTCATCTGTGATAAAGATGGCAAACGCCCTGTGGCAACTAGCGATATTGCAATTTTAGTGCGCACCGGACAAGAGGCTGAAATAATTCAACAAAAACTGGCGATTTATGGGGTTAAAAGCGTTTATTTATCCAATCGAAATAGCGTCTTTTCGTCAACCGAAGCACAGGATGTGCTTTCTGTATTGCAAGCCGTACTCATGCCAGAAAATGAAGCAGCATTACGTTTAGCGCTAATGACTAGGTTATTAGGTCAAACCATGGCAGAACTTGAGCAATTGATTGATGATCAAGATCAGTGGGAAAATTTAGTAGAGGAATTTAAACAATATCAGATTATTTGGCAACACTATGGGGTATTAGTGATGTTACGTCGTTTGATGAAACGGCGACACTTAGCCGAAAATCTTTTAGCTTGCCAGAATGGCGAACGAATATTGACTAACTTCATGCATTTAGGGGAATTATTACAAGCCGCCGCGGATGAGTTAGATAGTTTACCGGCTTTAGTTCGTTGGTTGACTAAACAAATAGTCAATCCCGATTTGAATTTAGACAATCATGAACAACGTTTAGAAAGCGATGAAAATTTGGTCAAAATTATCACGATACATAAATCTAAAGGGTTAGAGTTTCCAATAGTTTGGTTGCCATTTGCGGCTAAATATCGCCCTGCTAATAGCCAATTTTATCACGATAAACATAATGATTATCAGCCAAGCTATGCGTGGTCGTTAACTGATGAAATTAAACAACAAATTGAAGATGAACATCTGGCAGAAGATTTACGATTGCTGTACGTGGCAATGACTCGCTCTGTTTATCATTGTAGTATTGGTTTAGCTTCTTTGAAAAAAAATCAATCAGCGATTAATTATCTTTTAAATGATGATTTAAAATCGATAGCCAAATTTTCAAATTTAATTGAGGTTGAATTACCTATAGTCGGTGAACAGTATATTTCACCAAAAACATCAAATAGCACCTTGTTTGCAAGTGTATTTAAGCGAAAGCTTTCGAGTTGTTGGCGTGTGACAAGTTATACTGAACTTCAAAAGCATAATGGTAGTTCAATATTGAATTATGCCATCTTCGATGATTGGGATGAATCTCAATCAGATAATCAAGCGCAACAGTTAGTGCAATTATATGATATTCATCATTTTCCAAAAGGAGCTTATGTTGGTACGCTTATGCATACAATGATGGAAAATGTTGCAGGAAATAATGTTGCTCAATTATGCGATGAAATGGTAAAAAAACTCAATTTAGACGCAATCTGGATCGATGTTGTAAGTGATTGGATGCAACAGGTGCTTAGCACAAAAATTAATCAGCAAGGGCTTACATTAGCGCAAATATTAAGTGGAAAATGTATTCACGAGCTTCAATTTTATTTACCTATTCGTCAAGCCGTGTCTAGCTTGCAATTGGACTCTTTGTGTAAACAATATGACCCTTTATCTAAACAATGCCCAGAATTAGATTTTGAAACAGTACAAGGTATGTTGAAAGGGTTTATTGATTTAGTGTTTGAATTTGAAGGTAAATATTATATTGTTGATTATAAATCGAACTGGTTAGGTGATTCTGCTGCTTATTATCAAAAGCCCGCATTAGAGCAGGTAATGTGTGAACATCGTTATGAATTACAATATCAACTCTATTGTTTAGCATTACATCGATTTTTAAAAAGTCGTTTAGTCAATTATCAATATCAAGACCATTTTGGTGGGGTGTATTATCTTTTCTTACGGGGTATGCCCGAATACGGGATTTTTTATTGCCAACCAGCAAAACAGTTCATAGAGCAACTTGATCAGTTATTTGACGGGGATAATAACTACAATATTTAATCTGTTAATCTTAGCACTTGATGGTTTGAGCTATTTTTGGGCGTTAAATTTTGCAGATTTTTTTGTTGGCATGTTGTTATCTAAACGAAATACAGAAGGTATCGACTACTACCTTCTGTATTAATTATTGGTAGGTAACCGTTTAATTTTATGAGCATTTAAAAACCAATTGATAACTGTAATACTTTTCGGTTAATAAAAATTCTTTATGGACATTAGGTGTCCAAGAATCATCGCCACCAATTCCCATATGAAATGCATCAATACTGACATAAGCGCTGTCTTGTGGTTGCAATAGATGTCGATGTGATGTTTCCATTAACTGTTTTGTACCATATTGATTAATATTAAATTTAAATTGATGACCCGTAATGGTTAATTGATTGAGTTGTAATTTTTTTACATCGCAACGTAAACCATTTTCACAAGGAAAAATATAAGGCGTGTAGAGTTGGGAAAAAGGTAAACACCAGTCACTAAAGATTGCCGATGTTTTACGATCTGGATAATTTTCGTGTGGGCCTAATCCTAACCATTTTACCTGTTTTGGTACCTGTTTTAATTGAAATGTTAACCCTATACGTGCAGGTGGTGGCATATTATTCGCAATATCAATTTGTACAGATAAGGTTAGTTGTCCTTGCTGATCAAATTGGTATAACCATTTACTTTGAATGGCTTTTTTATTTTTTACAACATATCCATGAAGCACTTCGATAATAATTTTATCAGAAGATTCGGCCACTTTTATCCCAAAACATTGGTGTTTTAGGTCATAATAACCCGCCGCTTTCCACTGCTCAACCCAAGCAAAAGGATTATTATTGCTATCAAAATCACCACTGATACCTATATCATTATCAATTGGTGCACGAATAAATTGATCGGTAAAAGCTGAAGCTAATAACGGTTTGTTTCCTTTAAACCATTGTTCTAATTGACCCGTTGCTTTATTCAATTGCCAACGTTGATTTTTATAATTTATGACATAATTATCCTGATTTTCGGTTAACTTAAGCGAACTTTTATCTTGATTAATAGTCAGTAATGGAATAAAAGTGTTGGTTAACTTCCACTGTTCCCATGCGACTAGGTGCCCAGCGGTAGACCATGGCGTGGTTTTGCTTTGAATAATTTTGACTGATAAATGCAAATCTTCACAGTTAAAATCATTACCGACATCATCACACAAAACCATTTTTATTGTGCTATTGGCTTTAATGTCCAGTTTGGTTTTGCTGTATTTTCGTTTTTTACCCTCGACTAATAACTCCCATTGTAAAACCTCATGATTGGTATGATAAAATAAATACTCGCTGGTTATCTCAATTACTAATGGTTTTTGACTTATTAGCTTAAATTGATAAGGTTGCTGTAATTTCTTAGCTTCGATTAAACTAGGATGAGCATTGCGGTCGGGGAACACTAATCCATCTAAGCAAAATTGTCTATCGTGATACGTTTCACCAAAATCCCCGCCATAGGCCCAATAACTTTCCCCCGTTTGAGTTTGACAGCGAATACCATGATCTGCCCATTCCCAAATAAATCCGCCTTGCAAACGAGGGTATTGCCTAAATGCTTGCCAATACTTATAAAACGCACCTAAACTATTACCCATGGCATGCGCATATTCACATAAAATAAGAGGCCTGTGTTCATCAGGCATTGAAATCCATTTTGTTATTGCCCATTTAGGGACTGTTGGATGCGGTTGATCTTGCTCAACACGTGCATACATAGGGCAAATGATATCGGTAGCAGCTGTATTCGCACCACCCCCTTCGTATTGTACAGGTCGCGTTGGATCATTGCTTTTAATCCAAGCATAAAGTGCATCATGATTAGCACCATGACCGGATTCATTTCCTAATGACCAGATTATAATTGAGGGATGATTTCGATCACGTTGTACCATGCGCGTGACGCGTTCGCTATACGCTGCAAACCAACGAGGATCATCCGATAAACGGGACATAGGAAACATACCATGTGACTCAATATTGGCTTCATCCACTAAATACAGCCCATATTGGTCACAAAGTTCATACCATCTTGGATCATTAGGATAATGACTACATCTAACTGCATTAAAATTGTGTTGTTTGATGAGTTTTATATCATGCAACATCGCTTGTTCAGTGACGGCATACCCCATATCTGGATAGAATTCATGTCGGTTTGTCCCTTTTATGAGTAGAGCTTTACCATTTAAGCAAAGCTGACCATGTTTGATTTCAACTGTCCGAAAACCGACATTGTAGGCTTCTGATTCTATCAACCCTGTTTGTTTATGGTATAAACTGATAACCACACGATAAAGATTCGGCGTTTCCGCGCTCCATAATTTGGGGCTGGTGACTGGTATATGGCAGTCTAAGCGATCGTGATATCCGCCTTTTTCGTCAACAGCATCAGTACCAATGCTTTGAGAATGCTTAGTTATTAATTTATTTTGTTGCCATAATTCAATATCAACATTGAATAAATCTTTGTTGTCATCAAGATTGACATCAATCTGTAGTGAAAGCGTGGCATTTTGATAAAGTGCATCGAGTTGGGTGTGAATTTTTATGTCTCGTAAATGTGATTTCGGTTTATTTAATAACCAGACTTGGCGAAAAATACCACTTAATCGCCACATATCTTGATCTTCAAGATAACTACCATCGCACCACTTTAATACTAATACCGCAATGCGATTTTCACCGACCTTTAAAAAAGGTGTTAAATCAAATTCTGCCGCAATACGACTATCTTGAGAGTAGCCAACCCATTGACCATTACACCAAAGATGAAACGCTGAGCTGACACCATCGAATATAATTCTGGTATTTCCTTGTGCCAGCCATTGTTGAGTGATATTGACATAGCGAGAATAACAGCCTGTGGGATTTTGTTCCGGTAAAAAAGGTGGATTATAAGGAAAAGGATAACGTATATTGGTATAAACCGGTTTATCATAACCCTGCAATTGCCAATTAGACGGAACAGGAATAGTTGTTTTGTCTAACTCTTTTTTTAACCATGATTCTGGTACTTGATTTGGGCTATTGTAATAGCTAAAAAACCAATCGCCATTTAGTGACATAGTGGTGTCTGAATTCAGATTGTTTTTAGCGCTCTGTTTATCTCGCCAACTGTGAAATTTAGCATGTGTATCGAGTCTATTCAGACTTAACACAGATAAGTTATTCCAATCATGGCGGTTAATTATTTCATTGAAAGAAGGGGTCATATACTCTCCATTTACTGTTCCGTTAACCACTATTTTTTATTTATTGTAGTTAATGACATGAGCATTAATTGTTATAAATTATAAGTAACGGGTAATTTAAAACAGTGATCTAGATAACATTTATGTAACCGAATACATCTTTTTTCTAAATGGCTAGATTGGTTTATTTTTTTTATTTGTGATTTTCGATTACATCCCTTTTTGTATATAAATAGATAACTATTACTGTGATATAGGTCACAGCTTAGACATTTAATTTATTTATCACTATTTTTATTTGTTATATTAAAAAACGATAATTATTCTTCAAAGGATTGTTACCGCTGTGTAACGGGCAAAACCTAAAGAATAGCCATAAATAGCTATTCTTTAGGTTTTTTTTTGCCTCGAATTTACGAGGCTTCATTATGTTTTATAAAATAATGAGTAGGTAAATATGAAATATTTAACAAATAAGGTTGTAAAAGTCATAGCCAAACTAAAACAAATTGCGTTAATTACGATGTTAAGTTTATGCTATTTGCCAAATGTTATGGCTGCAACGTCAGAAGAGTTAGAAGCAAGGATAACAATTTTAGAACAGAAGTTACTAGAGATCAGTAAAGACTCAGCGGATTTAAAAAAGCAACTTGTTGAATCAAACAAGCAAATTGCTCAATTAAATAATAATATTAAAAAACAACAAGTCGTTATTAACAATCAACAAAAACAATTAAAAAATCAGACAGCATCACTCACCAATTCTAAAAAATCGGCTAGTTCACCACAAATTAATGTCAATAATAGCGTAAGTGATAATCAAATTGTGTTAGTTAATAATGTTAAAACTTCTTCTGCATCAGACGAAGATGGTTCTGCAAAAAAATCTTTTACTCTATCTGAATTTAAAGATTATATTAAAGATGAAATTGGATTTTCTTATAACGGTTATTTCCGTGGTGGATGGTCAACATCGAATAATGGTAAACCTAAAAACTATGCTGAAGGTGCGTTAGGTCGATTCGGTAATGAATATGGCGGTTGGTATGATCTTATTTTTAAACAAAAAGTTTATGATCAAGATGGGCGTAGAGTCGATGCTATTGTCATGATTGATGGGAATGTGGCAACCAATAAGGCAGCGGGTTTATTTAATACCCAAGATGATAATATTATGCAATTCTCTGATATTTATTTAGCTACTAAAGGATTTGTGCCTCGTTTCCCTGATGCAACATTATGGATTGGTAAGCACTCTTTACCTTACAACGAAATTCAGATGCTTGACTGGAAAACGCAAAAAACACCTGCTGGT
The DNA here is from genome assembly GCF_026536185.1 of Gilliamella sp. B2838. Taxonomy (NCBI): domain Bacteria; kingdom Pseudomonadati; phylum Pseudomonadota; class Gammaproteobacteria; order Orbales; family Orbaceae; genus Gilliamella; species Gilliamella sp. B2838. Next base: position 78,587 of record NZ_JAFNOO010000002.1, on the reverse strand, counting down.
GGTGGGGTAGGGATTGAAAATCTTGCCGTTGGTATTGGTGTACTTGATTTAGCTTTAGTTCGAGCTGATGTGAATGTAAAAAGTAAAAAAGCTGATGTGGTTGGTGTTGATGAAAATGGCAATCAGATTACTAGGCATAAAAAAGAGGACGTTGATCTTAATGAAATCGAATTACGTTATCATAACATTCCATTGTGGAAAGATGCGCTGTTTGGCATAAATGCACGTTATTCAGCACCGAATAAATCCAAAATTCAAGGCAATGTAGAAGTCAAAAATGCATGGCTTGGTAGTTTTGTATTACGTCAGAATGAATTTTTTGCTGGATTCAATCAGTTTACACTACAAGCAGCGACAAATTCGGTTGCTTCACAATTAGCCAACATCAATACTAATAATCCAGAGTTTGCAGCTAATGCTGATAATGATTATATTGGTGAACATACTGGGGGTAAAGCTTATCGCTTGGTTTCTGAAGGTGAAGCTTATTTAGCCGATAATGTTATTGTTGCCCATGCATTGGCACTAACTACGGGTAATGATGTTTATTCTTATGATCTCCATCGTGCTCATACCAATTTTTCTAGTTTTAAATCAGCGGTAAGACCTGCATATATATGGGATACCTATAACCAGAGTGGTGTTGAGCTTGGCTATTTTAGACAGAAAAATAAAGCTAATAGTCAAACTTACGTTGAGGAAGGCTATAAAACAACGCTTTATCATTCTTTCAAAGTCGGACAAAGTATTTTATCTTCTAGACCTGATATTCGTTTTTATGTTTCATATATTGAATCATTGCAAAATGATATTAGTAAGTTTGATTTTAATGGTAAGCATCACCAAATTAGTTTTGGGGTACAAACAGAGGTTTGGTTTTAGCTAATATCTTTTAATCGAGAGGGATAATACAATACGATTATCTGAGCTAATAGTATGCATCAAAAATCATTAAGTAAGCTCAGATAAGTGGTGATTATCCTCTATTTTTGATAGTGTTGATAAACTAAGATGTTATTGGTCGTTAATAATCATGTTATTTGATCAAATTGACAGAATAACGTTTAGTTAGCGTAGGTATAAATATATTAACTAAATTAGCAGGTGGCGCTTCACCTTTAGCAAGTTTCAATGCTAATTCAGCCGCTTGTTCTGCCATCGTTTGTAATGGATAACGGATAGTTGTTAATTTAGGGTGCAAGTAGCGAGCAAGAAGTAAATCATCAAAACCTATAATAGAAATCTCGGTTGGAATTTTTATATCATTATCATATAACACTGACATTGCACCAGCGGCCATAGAGTCATTATAACAAGCTATAGCGGTAATTTGACGATTGCGTTCGAGTAATGTCATCATAGCTTGTTCGCCACCGACTTCGTTAGGTGAGGCAAAAGCTATAAGTTTTTCATCAAGCTCTATATTATATTCAGCTAAAGCATCTTTATAGCCTTGCAAACGGTCAGATGCATCCGAGATATCATGGTTTGAACATAAATAACCAATTTTAAGATGGCCATGTTGAATTAAATGCTTCACCGCTAAATAGGAACCATAACGATCGTCGAGTGCAATACACCGTTTTTCAAAGCCGCTCACTACCCGATTGATTAATACCATTCCTGGCACTTGCTGCATTAATTTTTTTAATATACTGTCGGGCAAAACCTTAGCATGAACAACTAATGATGAACAGCGATGTTCGATAAGTTGCGTTATTGCATTATATTCTTGATCATGTTGATGATAGCCATTTCCAATTAATAAAAAATTACCTGTTCGATGAGCTACTTTGTCAACGGTACTTACCATCTCACCAAAAAAAGGGTCGGAAACATCGGCAACAACAATGCCTATGGTATTTGAATTTTGTTGGGATAACGCGCGAGCATTGGCATCAGGATAGTAATTTAATTTTTCCATAGCTTTTTTTACAATTTCACGTGTATTTTCGCTAACATTGTTTGCATTATTAATAACACGAGATACTGTTGCCACTGAAACTTTGGCTAATCGTGCAACATCTTTTATTGTCGCCATAAAACTACCTTTTAATTGATTACTACTAATTATTTATATCCATATTTGATACTTTATGTTTGTCCATATAGAGTTTCGTAAGATTACCAATGATTCAAGCAAAAGGGCTCGCAGTTTGGGAGAAATCCTGTACTTAAAATCTTTAAGTGAATTCAGTATGTAATACTCTGAATATATGAGCCAACGCATTATAATACGAGAAAATTTTGCTTTTGCCAATTGCTCTCTGGTTTGTCGAATCGATTCAGTTTAAATATATTAATTAAGAGGGATTTGTGCTGTTGAAATCCCTCTTGAATTGCTAAAAAATTAAGCCTCTTTGCTAAACAATTTATACCGATGTGATCTTGATTAGCATTGCAGTTGCAGGATCTAGTACTGGTAGGGGTAAACCAATATTCATTAACCAATCGCCCGATAACGTTGTGCTTTTTACCATCCAATTAGGTAGGGCTTTCATGACATGTCCATTCACTTTAGGATCAATATTATTAGGCATGTCAAGAATCTCAATGTGATAATCTTTATCTGGTAATAAACCCGCTAAACGTAAATTACCACTCAAAGCATAAGTCGGTAAAATAAGTTGTGCAATTATAAAAGCGGCCTCGGTTTGGTCTTGGCTAACCACACCATAACTTTGCATGGCTTGATTATCATCAACATCTAACCGAATAAAATTGCCCGAATGGAGCAATGAACGTAATTGTTTATGTAATTTTATATAATTAGCAAATGATAGTTTTTCTTGTTGTGATTCTTTTACAGGATCGAGTTCTACCCCCATATGGCCAAATAGTGCAGTTAAACCACGTAAATTCATATCAATTTGCCTATATGTGGTGTGACATAGCGCTCCACCAATATGGGCTCCTATTACTTCTGGTGGGAAAAAATAACTCATGCCGCGTTGAATTATTTGTCTATCTAATGCATCGTTGGAATCCGATGCCCAAAAACGTTGAGTACGTTTTAATATTTCATAATCAATGCGACCACCGCCAGATGAGCAAGATTCAATTTCGACATTCGGAAATTTTTTTTGCAAAATATCAAGTAACCGATAAACAGCTTTAGTTTGGCCAACTATAGCCGGATGACCATTATGACCCGCTTGTACGATTTCTCTATTCATATCCCATTTTATGTAGTCTATGTCGTAACTTCCAAGTAACCAGGTTAATCTTTCGAGCAAATAGTCAAAAACATTTGGATTTTGTAAGTCTAGTACATATTGATGACGACCTTCAGGTTGTTGATAACCTTGAAGTTCTAATAGCCAGTCAGGATGGGCACGATATAGATTAGAGTTTTTGTTAATCATTTCAGGTTCAACCCAGATACCAAATTCCATACCAAGGTCTTTAACATGTTTAATGACTGGTTCTAAACCATTTGGATATTTGCGCTCATCAAGATACCAATCGCCCAAGCCTTGATAGTCATCATCGCGATGACCAAACCAGCCATCATCAATAATGAAACGTTCAACACCTATTTGAGCTGCTTGTGTTGCCATTTTCATAATATAATCGGGATTATGATCAAAAAAGATGCCTTCCCAAGTATTAAGATGAACAGGGCGTGGTTTATGAGCAGAAAACTTAATAATATTGGTTCGTAAGAATTGATGAAAGTGCTGACTCATTTTATTTAAACCTTGATCACTATAGGTTGCATATAACCATGGTGTACTTACTGTTTCGCCTTTAGCTAAAGATATTTCGCCCGCCAGGTAAAGTGCTTCGGCTTGAATAAAACGTTTTCCATTGCTTTTGACGGCTACCTGTATGCGGTGGTTTCCGCTCCAACCTAAATGGATACCCCATACTTCTCCTGTTTGTTCCTTAAAACCACTTGTACCGACAATCATGCCAGGAAAATATTCATGTGAAGTTCTTCCTCGGCGATTCTCTTGTAAGTATCCGCAATGTTCAATTTTAGTGCGATGTGGAAAAAATTCTTTAATCCAACGACCATTAAATGCCATTAATTCCTGCGCCCGTTCAGGTATAGGTAAGGTTACTGACAAACGATTCACTTGATAAGGCTGCTCTGCTAAATTGGTTAGGCTATTTTGACATTGCAAAACACCACTTTCATCTAAAATGAGTTGGCTAGTTAAACGAAGCTTGGCAATATCATCTTCACTAATAATAGTAATATTGTTATTGTTTTTTTTGACTTCTTTAGTGATAAATACTGGAGACCAATCTTTGCCATTCCGATGTCCTTCAAGCCCGGGTGTACTAAAGTTACCTAACCCTTCTTCAGGACAAAGTGTGAATGGAACATCAATATCTAGGCGTGAATTAGGTATGGCAGGGTTAAGCATATCGATAGAATTGATATTTAAATTTTGTAATCGCTTTCCAAAATAACAGATTTCAGCATAAGGTTGCGTGCGTAAAATTATATCTAAGTTATTATTTCCAAGATGGTAATTCATGTTTTCTCCAAAATTGATTACTAAAACAATTCTTATACAGTAATGATAATTTAATTAGAAGGATATTATTAATTTTTTGTTTTGTGATTAAGATCTCATAAAATGTAATCGTTTTCATTTTTAGGGTTATTAACTTCATTCAAGTAAGATATATTATGAAATGATTATGCGAAAAATTCATTTTTTATGCTATTATGAACCAATGTTGGGTGAATAGATTAAATATCATGAAAAAACATAATATTATTGCTGTCGTTTCTTTTTTAAGTTGTGCTTTTAACGCTTATGGTGTAGATAAATATATCACCGATGATGTTGATGTTTACTTGCGTCGAGGTCCGGGGGCACAATATGCTTATTCAAATTCAGCAAAAGCGGGCGAAAAAGTCATTGAACTTGAAAAAAATAGCGATGGTAAATATACCAAAATTCAAGTCAATAATGGTAGTGTTGCATGGATTGAAACAAGTAAACTTAACGATCAACCGAGTTGCAAAGAGCGACTGCCATCTCTCGAATCTGAACTTGCCCAGTACAAAAGTAAAGCTGATAATGCCGATCAGTCCCAACAAAATGTTGCTAATCAATATGTGCAAAAATTGCAAGATGCAAACACTTTAATTGAGTCTTTACAAAATAAAAATACTGAGCTTGAAAACAAACTTAAGCAGCAAAATAGTCAACTTGAGTCAATGCTCAATCAAGTGGATGATAAACGCCGTGATCTGATTATCACTTGGTTCACCTATGGCGGACTCGTTGCTGGTGGAGGCTTAATTTTAGGTTTAATTTTACCATTAATTATGCCACGCCGTAGAAAAGATCGTTGGATGCGTTAAATGTCAAAGATCTATCTTGTCGGCGGCAGTGTTCGGGATAGATTATTAGGATTACCTGTAGTCGATCATGATTGGGTTGTTGTTGGTGCAACACCCGATCAGCTCCTTGCTTTAGGTTACCAACAAGTTGGTAAAGATTTTCCTGTATTTTTACATCCTACTACTAAAGAAGAATATGCACTAGCGCGTACTGAACGAAAGTCAGGTAACGGTTATACTGGTTTTATTTGTGATTTTGGGTCAAATATCACGTTAGAGCAAGATCTTATTCGTCGCGACTTAACAATTAATGCGATAGCGATGGATGAGCAAGGGCATATTGTCGATCCTTATAATGGTGTAAGTGATCTCCATAATAAAATACTACGTCATGTATCTTTGGCTTTTCGGGAAGATCCTTTAAGGATATTACGCATTGCTCGCTTTGCTGCTCGCTATCACCATTTGGGATTTAAAATAGCGCCAGAAACGTTAATTTTGATGAAAGAAATGGTTGATGCTGGCGAGGTGTCATATTTAACGCCTGAACGCATTTGGAAAGAGACAGAAAAAGCATTATCGACTCAGCATCCACACATTTATTTTCAAGTACTCAACCAATGTGGTGCGCTTGCTGTGTTATTTCCGCAATTAATATTGTCACAAAATGTTGTTGATGCGTTAGCTAGATCTGTTGAGTTAACTGCGCTATTAACGGTTCGTTTTGCAATATTATGTGCCCAGATGCCGACTAAGCGAAGTGTTGAATTGTTATGTCAAAAAATAAAATCACCTACAAGTTTTTTGAAGATAGCTGTTATGGTTCAGCAATATGGTAAAGTTGTTGAAGATATAAAGCAGTTGACGGCAGAGCAGATTATCCATTTACTAAATAGTATTGACGTTTGGCGTAATCCCCAACACCTTGAACAATTAATTATTGCAAGCCATGCATATTGTAAACAAGAACCATTTTTGCAAGCTCAATACTTAAATGGAGCTTATAATGTTGCCAATAGTGTTAACGTGCAAAATATTATTGCAGATGGTTTTGTTGGTAAAGCTATTTATAATGAATTACAAAAAAGGCGAATTGAAGCGTTATTAAACTGGATTTGATTGCATCTTAATCAATCGTCATTTTTTTTCAAAATATCTAAAAAAAAGGGTTGACGATTTGGCTTAAGACAAGCATAATGCGCCTCGCAGTGTTGGTTATGACGTTGCGAATGAGATGGCTACGTAGCTCAGTTGGTTAGAGCACATCACTCATAATGATGGGGTCACAGGTTCGAATCCCGTCGTAGCCACCATTAAGGTTAAGTAATACTTTTACCGGAAGTATACAGTGCGGGTGTGGCGAAATTGGTAGACGCACCAGATTTAGGTTCTGGCGCCGCAAGGTGTGTGAGTTCAAGTCTCTCCACCCGCACCATTTTAATCTTAGTATCTATCCTTTATTGGGGTATAGCCAAGCGGTAAGGCAGCGGGTTTTGATCCCGCCACTCCCAGGTTCGAATCCTGGTACCCCAGCCATTCCAATCTGCATATTTTTGATATCTCACTCTTTTGTATTTTATTGTTAATCATATCGATTTCTAAATTATTCATATGCGGGTATGGCGGAATTGGTAGACGCGCTAGATTCAGGTTCTAGTTCCGAAAGGTGTGCGAGTTCAAATCTCACTACCCGTACCAGATATCATTTTCACACTATAGTGGGGTATAGCCAAGCGGTAAGGCAGCGGATTCTGATTCCGCCATTCCAAGGTTCGAATCCTTGTACCCCAGCCACTAAATAATCATTTGAAGTGTTCACAGTCAACATAATATCGGTTGTTATGCCCAGTAAACTTAATCTCTATATCTAATGTAATAGTCGTGATAGATTAGAATTAGCGCAGTATGTGCGAATTGTCAGTTTAAGCCGAAAGTTAACTGTGTAACTTAATAAGTTGTAGTGAGCCTGGGCACCACTTTTATAAATTGGTAATAGCATCGTTAATATTGGGCTATAGAGCTTGATATTTAAATGTCTGGATTTTATTTTCTATCTTGTGTAATTCTTAAGAATGCTATTTATCGGCTAACTGTTGCAAGCTTGATTGGTTACTCGGTAAGGTTAATCAATAATAAATGGGTCATCCATTCAAGTTCATATGGTTGCCGGCAACAATTTTCTGTCGAATTAGAGTTTTTCAAGCAAATTGCTGGAGTATCACTTGAATCAGTTACAGTGAAATTTCAATTATCAATTGTTTGTTAAGATAAACGGTAGGATGACGTTCAAACAAAATTAACTGAGTTATTCTTTCGATTGAATTTTAATAATTGATAATATTGGTTCATTATCATAGTGTATCAAAATAAATAAAGTTTCTTTTATTATGGTTGAGTGCTGTATTGAATTAGCGTGGTTCAAGAGTGGCAAAAGTAGGGCATATCTCGTTAAATAAATGGTTTGTTTGGACATCTAAAGTTGAAGTGATATTAAACAATACATAAATTAACTTATAAAGCGAACTGTATTGTCTTATCTTTAATTTAAAAAGCTAAATAAAGGATTGTGAAATAGGCTCAAATCAATTAAGTGTTTAGATTGTGTAATAAAGAGGGAATAAAATCTGTTAATAAAAAATAAGTTTTCGATTTGTTAGAATATAAAGATATTGATATTTTGATAGTTATTTTTATCATTAGATGTATTCCACATGCATAATTTATATAGCATGTGGAATACGTATAAACTATAACGTATTATTTATATAAGTTTACATATACAGTTTGTGAAGTGCCTTTTGTATTTGCAGACACTTCTTTCACATAATAGAAATGTGCACCATTAGCAATTGCTTGTTTTTGAGCAGCAGCACTGATTTCAGCTGTATTGTTGAATGAACCATGGAAACTAATAGTGTCATATGGTTTCATTTTTTTGAATGCATCGCTGCTGATTTCGTAAGCGTCTTCACCTTCAATTGCTTTAGTCACGATGAAATCTCTTGCTACAGCATCTTTTTTGTATAATGCAACATCAATATCTTGTGCTTGATTTTTTACATCAGCAGGTGCAATTGAATACACATAGAAAGCATATGCATTTTTTTCTGCTGCTAATTTACTTGCTGCATTCATAATATCTGAAGTGTTGTTGTAATTACCTTTAAATTTAATCACTTCAAATGGTAAGTAGTAAAGTGCTTTCGCACGAGGATAAACAACAACACCATTTTGAGTCACTTCTTCTTTTTTAACTGCAACAGGTTCTTTTGATTGATAAATATCAGCATAAACGATTGCTTGATCAGCTGAATCACTAGTTGTTGCACTTTCAATTGATTTAATATGATAATATTTAGCACCTGCTTCATCAGCTGCACGAGAAATATCACTTGCCGCATTATCTGCTTGTAAATATTTACCTGTTACTGAGATTTCTTTAAGTGGGATTAAATTACTGCTTTCTTTAGCTGTTAGTGGTTCTGCTGCATACAAGCTTGCAACTGGTAGTGATAACAATAGTGCTAATGCAACAGATGATTTTTTAAAACGTTTCATGATAATTTCCTTCATTTTTATTTATTGAAATTAGAATTAAATTTAACGCTTTTTTTAATTTGCAAATTCATGACATCACTTATAGAGCAAATGGAATATCACGTACTCTACGGTATAATGCCTTAATCTACTTATTACTAAATGCGTTTAGACATAAAGCTTTTTCACTGAATAATTATAAAATAGCTTTTTTCTTTCCTATATATGTATGAATTTTAAGATAATTCTCAAGATATTTATAGTGGAAAATAAAACTTCATAGCACTTTTTGCTAAAAATGCAACAAATTGCTAACAATAGTTAATTTAAAACGATACAACAACTTTTTGAATTACTTGGTTATTTTTGAAATTTAAACAACTACCTGAATTTGATGAATAAAGTTATTCAATATTTGAGCTGTTAATCCCCAAATAATATAATTATTATATTGGTAAAAGTAAACTAAATGTTCTGATCTTTTCTGCCATTTTTGAGGGCGATTAGGCAATAAATGAAAAGGAAAGTCTTTGCCAAGTTTATGGCCAACTTCGACGGTAGCTTGGCTAGGACTGTTGTTGATAAACCAATTAAGCGGTACGGTAAAAACTTCTTCAACTTCATCAGGATTAAGGATAAAGTTATCTATAGATTTGATTTCACCGACAAAAGGGTAAATAGTCATAGCAAAATTTGCGATAAATTTAGGTAATTGTCCTAAAATAGTTATTTGTGTGGGTAAAATACCTAATTCTTCGCAAGTTTCACGTTTGGCTGTATATTCTGGATTACTATCGTCTACCTCTACTCGCCCACCTGGAAAGCAAATATCACCAGGTTGCCATTTCAATGTTTTCGAGCGGACTTGAAACAGTAAATGCAATTGATTATTGACCTTAACAAGCGGTATTAAAACTGCTGCTTTTTGATTCATTTCGTTTGCTATCTTATCTGTTTTCAATAAGTTAGCTATCTGTTCTGTTGTGATCATAATATTTATTTAGTTTTGTTTTTAAATTTACGCTGTATTTACGTTATAATATGAACATGGTAGATTGAAGTTGTTTGTTAGTAGTACACGTGGTTCACCTTGATAATGTCATGCAATATTATATTAACAACATAAAAAAAGAACTTAAAGATCTTGCTTTACTAAAACATAAAAGAGCACTCGATGGTATGTCCTTAGAGTTCCAACGTGTTTTTACATTGTTGCCTGCGCTTTTTCATTTTCATCATCCGGCTTTGCCTGGCTATTTAAACGAAGATACCCCGATGGGCATTGCTTGTTATCAAGCTTCTGATGAAGTTTTTGCTCAGTTAAAAAATGAATTTAATTTTAATCTTCCACAAGCATTTAATAAGGCAGATATTTCCGCATTATATTCAATGGGCAGTACTTGCTCTATCGGCCAGTCAGTAACGTCAGATCTTGATATTTGGATTTGTATTGAAAATAATTTATCGGCAGTTAGAAAATCGTCATTACAAAAAAAATGCCGATTGATTGAACAATGGGCAAAAGAGCTTGGAATAAAATTAACATTATTTGTTGTTGATGTAGATCGTTTTATTAATCAACATCATGAATGTTTAATGGGCGAAAACTGTGGTTCTGCTCAACATATTTTATTATTGGAAGAGTTTTATCGATCAGCTAATTTACTTGCAGGCAAACTATTATTGTGGTTTGCTGTGCCCGCAAATTTAACCGTGAATAATACAACCTATCCTAGCTATGAAAAATGTATTGAAGCGTTAGTTGAACAAAAAATAATTGAACGTGATCAATGGATCGATTTTGGACCTTTAACTGGGCTATCGGCAGAAGAATATTTTGGCGCCAGCCTGTGGCAACTTTATAAAAGTATTGATTCACCTTTCAAAGCGGTATTAAAGACATTATTACTTGAAGCCTATTCGTGGATATATCCAGAAAACAAACCTATTGCTTATCAAATGCGCGATTTGATACAAACATTTAAAAGCGATGAAGGGTGTTATCTTGATTCTTACTATATGCTATTGCAACGAATCAGTAACTATCTAATTGAAATTAAAGATTTCTCGAGATTAAAATTAGTAAGAACGTGTTTTTACCTAAAAGTTAATGAAAAATTATCTATTGCAAATTCTACGCTATCGTGGCGTCGTAAAGTACTTGAAGATTTGGTAAAGCAATGGAAATGGGATAAATCATGTTTTGCTAAACTCGATACCAGCGATACTTGGAAAATAGAACAAGTTCGTGAAATACATGAAGTTTTACTGCAAACTATGATGACGGGGTATCGTAACTTACTTAATTTTGGTCGCCGTAATAATTTGGATTCTTTAATTAGTCCCCAAGACTTAGCAATATTAACACGTAAATTGTATGCTTCATTTGAAGTATTACCGGGTAAAATAACCACATTAAAGCTTAACATTTCTCATAATTTACAAGAAGAGGCGTTAACCTTTATTCATGTTAAAGAAGATAGAATAAATCGAGCTGGTTGGTATGTTTATAAACAAAAACCAATATTGGATCAAATTATTGGTCACCAATATTTAGAATATAGTAAGTATTTAGTTAAGCTGGTAAGTTGGTGTTACTTTAATCGTTTAATCTCGGACTCTACTGAATTTTATTATCACGATGGCGAGGATCGGGATAAAGCAAAAATAACCAAATTTATTGATGACCTAAAAGAATATTTTCCTATTGATGTGCCAGCAGCAACCGAAGAGCAATTGTATGGCCCATGTGAAATCCGACATTTAGCGATCATCTTGAATTTAGAAAATGATCCAACTACTCAATGTGAATTAGACCATGAAATTAATACTAATATATTAAATTATGGTAAAAAAGAGTTAAGTTTAGTGGGATCGGTTGATTTGCTTTATCGCAACTCATGGAATGAAATTCGCGTTTTGCACTTTAGTGGTACATTATGTGTCCTTGAAGCCATAAAAGCATTACTAAACCGAATGCATAAAGATGCGGATTTACCCAATTCAATGGAAATTTTTTGTTACAGTAAATATTTTAGTGTTGAAATTAAAAAACAGATTAAAAAATTAATGGATGACTGTGTCGAATTACGTTTGACTACCACTATCAATAATTCGACACAAGTTAAACCATTAAGAATTGATGGAGCATCTTGGTATTTATTTTTTGAACGTTTAGGTGTTTCATTCCATCAATTTGAAAATGCTATCGACTTTTATGGTGCGGTATCGAATAACAAAGTTCAAGGTAGGCCTTTAAACATTTTAGATGAAACCAATGAACTCCCAAAAGAAATTGATAGTGTAGCTTATCAAGGCATCATACAATTCTTTTTTGAAGATACCCAAACAGGTTTTGATCTGTATATTTTAAATGAACATAATCAGATCGAGATCTATCGCAATTGTAATGGTAATAAAGAAAATATGGTCAAAGCAATCAACGATTTTTATGTTTTGTCTGATGATCGCTTTACTTTTACTACAAGCAGCTCTGTTAATTTTAATCTTCCGCAATTCTATCAAATTACCTACAGTGATAATGGGGATCGTGAGATCTTTTTATTAAATTAATCGATCTCAATTAAAAATTAATGTAAAAAAAATTGAGAAACACATTACGTTTTAGTATAAAAAAGAGTAAAAAAGTAATTTTAATAGGTAAATTTTTAAAATTTCTATTAAAATGTGGGAACTTTTTTTAAATTTAAGAATCTAACTGTTTGTAAGCGCAATTTTGGGCCACATAGCAGTTATTAACATAATGAGGAATGGCCTGTAATGGGGGAGAAAGTAACAGACCAAGTATTAGTTGATCGTGTATTAAACGGAGATAAAAATGCGTTCAATTTGCTTGTACTACGTTATCAAAATAAACTCGCTCATTTGGTTTCTCGCTATGTTTTAGCTTCAGAAATACCTGATGTTGTGCAAGAAACTTTTATTAAGGCTTATCGATCGTTAAGTCTATTTAAAGGTGAAAGTATATTTTATACGTGGTTGTATCGAATAGCAGTTAATACAGCAAAAAATTATTTAATTTCTCAAGGACGACGTCCTCCATCTTCAGATATCGATGCAAGTGAGGCTGAAGGATATGAAGGTGCAGATTCGTTAAGAGATTTGGACAATCCAGAAAGTTTAGTCCTGTCAAAAGAGGTTGAAAAAGTTGTATTTGACGCTATTGAAGCTTTGCCTGATGATTTAAGAACCGCTATTACTTTACGGGAAATAGACGGTTTAAGTTATGAGGAAATTGCTGAAATTATGGATACACCAGTTGGAACAGTGAGATCACGTATTTTTAGAGCGCGTGATATTATTGATGAAAAGATTAAACCATTAATAAATGGTTGAAATGAATTAATAATAAGCAGTGATAAATTTAAGGTATCTATTATGCAAATAGAACAAAAAGAGCAACTTTCATTACTCATGGATGACGAGTTAAACGATGATCACTTCATTGATGCTGTATCAAAAGATGAAAGTTTACAAGCATGTTGGCATCGTTATCACATTGTAAGATCTGCAATGCGTGGTGAATTGCACGATAGTTCATTGACGTTAGATATTTCAAATCAAGTCGCAAAAGCAATCGCTGCTGATAATTTATATTTACCTCTACCAAATCAACCTGATCAAAATAACGTTGATATTCCCAAAGCACAAAATCTTATTTGGCTTCGAATTAAAGATTGCTTAGGTAAAGTAAGTCAGGTTGGACTAGCAGCCTGTGTGACTTTAGCGATTATTGCAGGCGTTCAATATCACCAAGGGCAATCCGATGATTCCAACGGTTCGCCAGTCTTAAATACTGTACCCATTGGGGTAAATGTCGCGCCAGTTGGTGGTATACAACAGCACAATGATCAACAACTAATTGAAAAAAGACAGTATGATAAAATTCGACTGTTGGTCCAAGATTATGAATTGCAAAAAAGGCTCAATGCGTACTAATTTTATATGAATTTTTCATTTTATTTAACTAAGTGCAAAATCAAACAGAGTATAATGATTATTGTTACTCTGTTTTTTATGTTGTTTGCATTATCTGTTTTTGCTGCTGATACCGATAAAGCGGTAAATTTGTTAAATAAAATGAGCAAATCTGTCCAAACAAATAGTTATCAAATCCATTTCCTTTCACAAGATAAAGATCAGTATGTCACGACCTTTGAATATAGCCATTTAGGGGCTTTACAAAAAGAGGAGGTCAAAGCGCAATTGCTTTATCTTGAAGGTCCTGCAAAAGAGATTATTTTACACAATAATATTACCAGTTATTTTCAACCTGATAGTGCATCTTTTTCTATTACCAGCCCTCGTATAACCGAAGCCTTCCCTGATGTCATTTATAATGATTTTACTAAACTTACTGATGTATACGAATTTGTGAAGTTAGGTAAAACTAGAACGGCCAATCGCAGTGTACAGCTAATAAAAATGATAGCTAAAGATAAAGATCGCTATAGCTATATTATTTGGATAGATGACAAGAATTTTTTACCGATACGAATCGATTTACTTGATCAAGATGGTGAGATTATCAATCAATTCAAAGTAGTAGATATCGATGAAGACTTTGATCAGAAAAAAATGAAAGATTATATCGATAGCCGTACTTACCCTATCTTATTATCTATTGAAAAACAGAACAATATGTTAGATGCATGGCGATTAGCTTGGTTACCAAAAGGATTTAAAGAAGTTGCTGCTTATAATGTCAATTTTTACAATTCTGATATTGCAACCAAACTTTTTTCGGATGGCGTATTTTCGTTCACAGTAAATGTTTCTTCTGATTCATCAAATCAATCAAACCAGCTTATCCAACAAGGTGGACGTACAATTTTTTCAACAAATATTGGTAACAAAAATATTATTATTATTGGTAACTTGCCTAAAACTACCATTGAGCGAATTGCTCAAAATATTGTTGAGAAATAGCTGCAAACCTTTCGATAAGACTATGCTTAGTGGCTATTAATGTGTAGAATGTTGCTTTTCTATTTTCCGTGATTATCTAATTGCTCTATTATTTGTCAAAACCATTATTGGATAATCAACAGTATATAACTAAAATATAAACTATAATTTATTGATATGAATAAAAATATCCGCAATTTTTCAATTATTGCTCATATTGATCATGGTAAATCGACACTTTCAGATCGTATTATTCAAATTTGTGGTGGTCTTTCTGATCGCGAAATGGCAGCCCAAGTTCTGGATTCGATGGATCTTGAGCGTGAACGAGGTATCACAATTAAAGCACAAAGCGTGACATTAGATTATCATGCTAAAGATGGTCAAACCTATCAGCTTAATTTTATCGATACGCCTGGACATGTTGATTTTTCGTATGAGGTTTCTCGTTCGCTAGCCGCCTGCGAAGGTGCCTTATTGGTTGTCGATGCTGGTCAAGGGGTAGAAGCACAAACCCTTGCTAACTGTTATACTGCTTTAGACATGAATCTGGAAGTTGTCCCGGTACTGAATAAAATTGATTTGCCAGCAGCAGAACCAGAGCGCGTTGCCGCTGAAATTGAAGACATTGTTGGTATTGATGCAAGTAATGCTGTTCGATGTTCAGCCAAAACCGGGGTAGGTGTTGTTGATGTACTTGAACAATTAGTAAAAGATATTCCCCCTCCTGAAGGTGATTCTAATGCACCATTGCAAGCATTGATTATTGACTCATGGTTTGATAACTATTTAGGTGTCGTGTCGTTAATTCGGATTAAAAATGGCGAACTGCACAAAGGTGATAAAATCAAAGTAATGAGTACTGGCATGACATATAATGTCGATCGCCTTGGTATTTTTACACCAAAACAAGTTGATAAAGATTCGCTAAACTGTGGCGAGGTTGGCTGGGTTGTTTGTGCAATCAAAGATATTTTAGG
Organism: Gilliamella sp. B2838; assembly: GCF_026536185.1. NCBI lineage: Bacteria > Pseudomonadati > Pseudomonadota > Gammaproteobacteria > Orbales > Orbaceae > Gilliamella > Gilliamella sp. B2838. The sequence goes on along the minus strand of NZ_JAFNOO010000002.1, from coordinate 62,834 downwards.
TGCACCAGTTGGTGATACCTTAACCTCCGCCAGAGCTCCAGCGGATAAACCATTACCCGGGTTTAAAAAAGTAAAACCACAAGTTTATGCTGGTTTATTCCCGACAAGTTCTGACGATTACGAAGCATTTCGTGATGCACTCGGTAAATTAAGCTTAAATGATGCGTCATTATTTTATGAACCAGAAAATTCAGGTGCCTTAGGATTTGGTTTTCGTTGTGGTTTCCTTGGGTTATTACACATGGAAATCATTCAAGAACGATTAGAGCGCGAGTATAACCTTGATTTAATTACAACTGCGCCAACTGTTGTTTATGAAGTTTTAACCACATCAAATGAAATTGTCTATGTTGATAGCCCAGCTAAGCTACCAGCTGTAAATAATATTCAAGAACTTCGTGAACCGATTGCTGAATGTAATATTTTAGTGCCGCAAACTTACTTAGGAAATGTTATTACCTTATGTGTAGAAAAACGTGGTGTACAAACTAATATGGTTTACCATGGTAATCAAGTCGCACTGACTTATGAAATCCCAATGACTGAAGTTGTATTAGATTTCTTTGATAAATTGAAATCAACTTCGCGTGGATATGCATCATTAGATTATAGTTTTAAACGTTTTCAGGTTGCTGATATGGTCAGACTAGATGTACTGATTAATGGTGAGCGAGTTGATGCGTTAGCTCTAATTACACATAAAGATAATGCACCTTATCGTGGGCGTGAATTAGTTGAAAAGATGAAAGATCTTATTCCTCGTCAGCAATTTGATATTGCTATTCAGGCAGCTATAGGTAATCATGTTATTGCTCGATCAACAGTCAAACAGTTACGCAAAAACGTATTAGCCAAATGTTATGGCGGTGATGTAAGCCGTAAGAAGAAACTTTTACAGAAGCAAAAAGAAGGTAAAAAACGCATGAAGCAGGTAGGTAACGTAGAACTACCGCAAGAAGCATTTTTAGCTATTTTGCATGTAGGAAAAGATTAATTAGTTGAAGAGGTAAAAAAATGGCTGGAATATTTGCCATCATATTAACGTTAGCAACATTTATAACTGGAATCTTTTGGTTTTTAGAAAAATTTAAATGGAAACCAGCAAGACAAAGAAAAGTTGAAGAAGTTCGCCAACAATGCAATGGTGAAGTTGATGGCAAAATACTTGCTGAAGTTGGAAAACCAAATGGCTGGATAGAGACGTTATCCTCATTTTTTCCAGTTTTATTTATTGTATTTGTGATTCGTTCATTTTTATTTGAACCTTTCCAAATACCGTCTGGTTCAATGATGCAAACTTTACTGGTCGGCGATTTTATTGCCGTCCAAAAGTACTCCTATGGACTTAGAGATCCCATCACAAATACAGTATTGATTCCAACTGGCCACCCAAAGCGAGGTGATGTAGCGGTATTTAAACATCCAAATGTTCCACAAATGGATTTAATTAAACGTGTTGTGGGGTTGCCTGGTGATAAAATTGTCTATTCAGTCAATGATAAAAAGATATTTATTTACCCTGCTTGTCAAACAAGTGATCTCAATTGTGTTGGACAAAAAGCTCAGCCGTTAGATTTACATTATACTGAACCCAAACCTAGTGATTGGAAAGAAGTGCACAGAGAAATGAAAGCCAACCCGAATTTTTATACGCTAGAACAATATGCAAAGCAAGATATTGTCAATTCACGATCTGTGGTATCGCTTGATATGAAAATACAACAAGAAACGTTGGGCGAGCAACCTCACGATATTTTAACCACTCAAGGTTCACAAGAAGATCCAAATTATTTTTACCATCAAGAAGGTCAACCTATTGCGACATGGGTTGTCCCACAAGGGCACTATTTTATGATGGGGGATAACCGTGATAACAGTGGTGATAGCCGTTACTTTGGTTTTGTACCCGAAGAAAACTTTGTTGGACGAGCAACCGCAATTTGGATTAGTTTTGAAAAACAACCTAATGAATGGCCTACCGGTATAAGATTCAGCCGTATTGGTGGTATACATTAATAATAATGATGATGAAAAAATTTAGTCAAATACAACAATCAATTGGTTACCAATTTAACGATTTATCTTTACTTGAATTAGCACTTACTCATCGTAGTGCTAATAAATTACATAATGAACGTTTAGAGTTTCTTGGTGATTCTATTTTAAGTTTTGTTATTGCCGATGAGCTTTATCACCGATTTATCAAACAAGACGAAGGTGATTTAAGTCAAATGCGAGCAAGCTTAGTCTGTGGTCAAACTTTAGCGGAAATTGGTAAAGACTTTAAGTTAGGTGATCATCTTATTTTAGGACAAGGTGAATTAAAAAGCGGTGGATTTCGTCGTGAATCCATCATTTCTGATGCTGTAGAAGCCATAATTGGTGCAATTTACTTAGATAGTGATATTGAAAATATACGTCAATTAATTTTAGCTTGGTACCAAACTCGCTTAACTGAAATTAAACCCGGCATTAAACAAAAAGATGCTAAAACCCGTTTGCAAGAATATTTACAAGGTATTCATCATGAAAGGCCATGTTATTTAATTCTTGAAGTGACTGGTGACAATCATGAACAAGAGTTTTTAATTCAGTGTAAAATTGAAAACGATGATAATCAATATTTAGGGCGTGGTTTAAGTCGCCGTAAGGCGGAACAATCCGCAGCACAACAAGCTCTCAATCAATTAGGTATAAAATGACAGAAACGATAGCACATTGTGGTTTTGTTGCCATTGTTGGCCGACCAAATGTAGGTAAATCAACCTTATTAAATCAATTACTTGGCCAAAAAGTCTCAATTACTTCGCGTAAAGCTCAAACTACACGCCATCGAATTATTGGTATTGATACACAAGGCAATGATCAAGTTATTTACATTGATACGCCAGGACTACACATTGAAGAAAAACGCGCAATTAATCGCTTAATGAATCGCGCAGCGAGTAGCTCAATAGGTGATGTTGAACTAGTTATTTTTGTCGTTGAAGGTACGCATTGGAATGATGACGACGAGATGGTTGCTAACAAGTTGAAAGGATGTAAATGTCCGGTTTTACTTGTCATTAATAAAATTGACAATGTTATGGATAAAACGCAACTTTTACCCCATATTCAAGCAATCAGTCAAAAACTTGATTTTCTCGATGTGGTGCCTATTAGTGCTGAAAAAGGGGAAGGTATTGACATTATTAAAAGTATTGTCAAAAAACACCTACCCGAAGGTGAACACCATTTTCCTGAAGACTATATTACCGATCGTTCTCAACGATTTATGGCATCAGAAATTATTCGTGAAAAACTAATGCGATTTTTAGGTGATGAGTTACCTTACTCAGTTACTGTTGAAATTGAACAATTTAAAGTTGATGAACGCAACGGCATGTATCGTATCAATGGCTTGATTTTAGTGGAACGAGATGGTCAAAAGAAAATGGTTATTGGTAATAAGGGCGAAAAAATTAAAAAAATTGGTATTGAAGCGCGCAAAGATATGCAGTCCTTCTTTGATAACAAAGTTCATTTAGAGCTGTGGGTAAAAGTCAAAGCGGGTTGGGCTGATGATGAACGGGCACTGCGAAGTTTAGGTTATAGTGATGATTAATTATCATCACTTTAGATTAAGTAATTAAACTCATCATCGTGTTTAATTACTTAATTGATTTGACTGATTTTTATATTGTTTGTCCTTTTTCTATTTTATACGCTAAACAAACACTGTTTTTGACTTGTTCTCCATCTAGCCTTTTTAATAAAAGCTCAATTGCAACTTTTCCAATTTCAAAACGGGGTGTGATAACCGTTGCTATTTTTTGTTGATTAGCGCGACCAATTTCTAAACCATGAAAGCCTGCAATAGCAATTTGTTCAGGTACTGCAATATTATATTTTTGGCATTCAAGTAACACGCCAATTGCCATATCATCATTAGTACAAAATATTCCATCAAGGTCGGGATATTGTTCGATAGCTTGGTTAAATAAACTTTTACCTAAATTAATTGAGGATATTGCATCAGGAATAATCTGCTTTGCTATCAATCCTGATTGTTTCATGGCGCGTTGATAACCATTGTAGCGTTGGCTATCACGGGCACTGGCGATAGAATTAAAATAGATAATATTTTTTTTGCCTGAAGCTAACATTTGCATTGTCATATCAAAGGCGGCTTGTTCGTTATCAAACCCAACTTGGATATCAAAAAATTGCTGAGTCACATCCATCAATTCAACAACAGGAATATTGGCCGTTTTTAAGTACTGTAAAGTTGTTTTAGTATGGTTTTTTTCCATTAGAACCAAGGCATCAATATTATAGGATAGCAAATTGATAATTTTTTCTTCTTCAATTTTTTTATCATAATTATAATTGGTAATAATGGTTTGATAATGGTGCTTCGAGGTAACTGACTCAATTCCTGCTAACACTTCTAAAAATATGTGATTTTTAAATGAAGGAATAACAATACCAATACACCTACTGCGTGAGCCCAACATGATTTGCGGTGCAAGATTAGGAATGTAATTAATTTCTTTTAAAACTTTTGCTATTTTTTCTTTGTTTTTTTCAGAGACTTGTTCTGGATTTCTCAAATAGCGACTAATAGTCATTTTAGTCACGCCGGTCAAATCTGCGATATCTTGTAAACTAATGCGTTTATCTTTCATAACCCTTTATTTTTATAGGTAAACAAGCCAGTTGAATTTAGCCATTTTACCAGTAAAAATAAAAATAAAAAATAAATCCCATTATTGCTGTACTAAATAAGAAGATAATCGTTACTATTATCTTCCTATTTTTTAATGGATAACTACTGTTTAGGGGCTTTCACACTCGCCATTAATATTACTGATAAAATCAATGCAGCTCCCATAAAAACATATGAGGCTCCAGCACTGCCAGTTGCTGCGTTTATCACGCCAACAAGCCAAGCGCCAATAAATGCACCAAGTGCGCCGAAACTGTTAATTAAACCTATAGAAACCCCTGACACATTACTTGGTAATAATTCAGGGATTAATGCAAAAAAAGGACCATAAGGTGCGTACATACACCCAGCAGCAATTGATAATAATATAAAGCAGATCCAAAATTGATCACTTCCTAATATATAAGCGGTAAAAAAAGCGATCGTTGCAATTAATAATAAAGGCCAAACAAAAAGTTTTCGGTTTTGCAATTTATCTGAATAATAAGAGACAATTAACATCATTGTAATTGCAACAAGATATGGAATGGCTGAAAGCCAACCAACAGAGACAATATCGACATTACCGGCAGATTTAATAATTGATGGCATCCACATCATAAAACCGTAAACACCAATGCTCCATAGCGCGTGTACAGCACAAAGCTTAATGACATTTCCAGAACGTAAAGCCTCGCCATAATTGCGCATAGGTTTAATATTTTGTTGTTCTTTGTCCATCACCGCTTTAAAATCTGCTTTTTCTTGATCGGTTAACCAGTTTACTTGTGAAGGTTTATCTCGGACGACTATCCACCAAATTAGCGCCCAAAGGACGGCAGGAAGTCCTTCAATAATAAACATTTCACGCCAACCATAAAGATCGATTAAGTGAGCTGATACAATTGACATCCAAAGCACAGTAACCGGATTACCTAATATTAAAAACGTATTGGCTTTTGAACGCTCAGCTTTAGTAAACCAAGTACTAATGTAGATTAACATAGAAGGCATAACGGCAGCTTCAACAATACCTAAAACAAATCGGATGATCATTAAAGATGTAATATTAGTAACCATACCGGTTAATGCAGCACAACCTCCCCATAAAATTAGGCAAATAAAAATCAATTTTCGTACACTACGTTTAACTGCGTAAATTGATCCAGGGACTTGAAAGAAAAAATAACCTAAAAAAAAGAGGGCACCAATTAGTGATGAGGTACTTTTAGTAATACCAAGATCATTATTAATACCGGCGGCTGCGGCAAAACCATAATTGGCTCGATCTAAGTAAGCTAAACTATAGGTAATAAAAATAATAGGCATCAATCGCCACCAACGAGAGGGGGCTAGTTTATTAGTGATATTCATATTAGTTCTCGTGATTTAATAATAAAGAAAATTGTTCAGTCGGTAAGGAGATATCGAAACCAAATACACGCATTAAATTGATAAAAAAGTGATTTGATAACGATCTCACCGTAAAAAACATCACACCGCAGATAACATTCCGCCATCCACATAAAGAATATGTCCATTGACAAAGTTCGATGCTGCTGACGATAAAAATACCGCTGAACCAATAAGTTCTTCTGGTTTTCCCCAACGGGCAGCAGGTGTTCGTTGACATAGCCATTTGGTGAATTCTGCATTTTCAACTAATGCTTTACACATTTCGGTATCAAAGTAGCCCGGACCAATACCATTAACTTGAATGTTGTAACGAGCAAGCTCAACACACATACCTTTAACCAGCATTTTTACCGCACCTTTCGATGCCGCATAAGGCGTAATTGTGTCGCGCCCTAATTCGCTTTGCATTGAACAAATATGAATAATTTTGCCTTGCTTGCGAGCAATCATGTGTTTGGCAACTTGCTGTGATACTAAAAACACCGCTTTTTGATTAACATTAATAATGGCGTCCCAATCCGCTTCAGGAAATTCTGTAAATGGATGACGCCGTTGAATACCCGCATTATTGATTAAGATATCGATTGGTCCGATGTTTTGTTCAATATCATCAATTGCTTGTTTAACTGAACTTGAGTTCGTCACATCAAAACCAATACCGACTGCATCAATACCTTGTTGGACTAATTGTGTTGCAGCATTTTTTGCTCTTTCATCGGTAATATCATTGATGATGATACTGGCACCATATTGTCCCAACCCTTTAGCTAATAAATTGCCAATACCTTGAGCGGAACCAGTAATTAAAGCGCGTTTGCCTTTTAAATCGAATAAAGATTGCATATTTTTCTCCCTTTCCATAATAATGTTATGCATAACAGTTACGCATAACATTATTACTAAAAATAAAAAAAATAAAGTGAGCAAAGCCGCAATTGACAGGAAAATCTCAGTTATGTGATCAAGTTCAAATATTATGGTTAAAAATTTTTGATGGCTTTTTAGAAACTTAGTACTAAACATCTACCCTTGTTTTATATATAATAACCACTTCACTGACTTGGATGTAGAATATCAACTTCGGAGCCTTTCATGCAGCAGTATCGTCCTATCCGTCGCGCTTTATTAAGTGTTTCTGACAAAACCGGAATCATTGAATTTGCCAAATCATTATCAGCTAGAAAAATAGAACTCCTTTCCACTGGTGGTACCGCTAAATTGCTAATCGAAAATCAAATACCGGTAACGGAAGTATCTGACTATACGGGTTTTCCTGAAATGATGGATGGACGAGTTAAAACGTTACACCCAAAAATTCATGGCGGAATTTTAGGTCGACGTGGCATAGATGATCAAATAATGCAAAATCATCACATCGAACCTATCGATATGGTTGTGGTTAACTTATATCCTTTTGCTCAAACCGTGGCTAAAGCCGATTGTACCTTGCAAGATGCGGTTGAAAATATTGATATTGGTGGACCAACTATGGTGCGATCTGCTGCTAAAAATCACAAAGATGTGGCTATTGTTGTTGATTGTGGTGATTATGCGACAATTATTAATATGCTCGATAAACAGCAAAATTCACTGACTTTCGAATACCGGTTTAATTTGGCGATTAAAGCTTTTGAACATACCGCTAAATATGATGGCATGATTGCTAATTATTTTGGAAGACTGGTGCCACCTTATTATGGTGAAACCGATAAACCTTCTGGTGAATTTTCTCGAACACTCAATCTGCAATTTATTAAGAAACAAGACATGCGTTATGGCGAAAATGCTCATCAAAAAGCGGCTTTTTACATTGAAGAAGATATCCAAGAGTCTTCAATTGCAACCGCTAAACAACTACAAGGTAAAGCACTTTCGTATAACAATATTGCAGATACAGATGCAGCACTTGAATGTGTAAAATCATTTGCTGAACCAGCTTGTGTGATTGTAAAACACGCTAATCCTTGCGGTGTTGCGGTGAGTGATAATATTTTAACCGCGTATTTAAATGCATTTAAAACTGATCCGACGTCGGCATTTGGTGGCATTATCGCTTTTAATCGAACGTTAGATGCTAAAACAGCACAAACTATTGTTGATAAACAATTTGTTGAAGTCATTATTGCGCCATCAGTGACGCAAGAGGCGTTAGCGATTACACAAACTAAGAAAAATGTGCGTGTATTAGAATCCGGAAAATTATCAACATCATCGAAAGCCAGCTTAGATTTTAAACGAGTAAACGGTGGACTTTTGGTGCAAGAGCGTGATTTAGGCACAGTTGATGAAACTCAATTGACTGTAGTAACTAAACGAAAACCAACAGCTAAAGAACTTTCAGATGCACTATTTTGTTGGAAAGTGGCTAAATTTGTTAAATCAAATGCAATTGTTTATGCCAAGGATAATATGACAATTGGTATTGGTGCGGGGCAAATGAGTCGAGTATACTCAGCAAAAATTGCAGGAATTAAAGCGCAAGATGAAAACTTACAAGTTGCAGGTTCCGTTGTTGCCTCTGATGCTTTTTTCCCATTTCGAGATGGCGTTGATGCAGCCGCAGCGGTGGGCGTCACCTGTGTGATTCAGCCGGGTGGATCGATTCGTGACGACGAAGTCATACAGGCAGCAGATGAACATAATATTGCAATGATTTTTACCCATATGCGTCATTTTAGACACTAATAATTGAATAACAAGACAATACAATGTCACGAGAAAAGAGCGTGCTAAACTCAGTTTGCAAAAACTCAAATTTCACCTCGCTTTTTAGCTTAAAGTTTTTAAAGGATCTTTTATGAAAGTTTTAGTCATTGGTAATGGTGGGCGTGAACATGCTCTAGCTTGGAAAGTAGCACAATCACCATTAGTTTCAAAAGTCTTTGTTGCACCCGGCAATGCAGGCACTGCGCTTGAACCGAATTTAGAAAATATTAACATTAAAGCAACGGACGTTGGGGGATTGTTAAATTTTGCACAGCAAGAACACATCGATTTAACCATTGTCGGACCTGAAGCCCCATTAGTGATAGGTGTGGTAGATAGCTTTCAAAAAGCAGGATTAAAAATTTTTGGTCCAACAAAATCTGCCGCACAATTAGAAGGATCTAAAGCATTTACTAAAGATTTTCTAGCCAGACATCATATACCTACTGCAGAGTATCAAAATTTTACCGAAGTTACTCCGGCCATTGAATATATTCGTCAAAAAGGCGCGCCAATTGTTATTAAAGCCGATGGCCTTGCGGCAGGTAAAGGGGTGATTGTTGCAATGACAATAAAAGAAGCTGAAGATGCGGTGCGCGATATGCTAGCGGGAAATGCCTTTGGTGATGCTGGGCACCGAGTTGTCATTGAAGAGTTTTTAGAAGGTGAAGAGGCCAGCTTTATTGTCATGGTTGATGGTAAAAATGTTGAACCTATGGCAACGAGCCAAGATCATAAACGTGTTGGGGATGGTGATGTTGGTTTAAATACTGGTGGTATGGGCGCTTATTCGCCCGCCCCTGTTGTTACTGATGAAGTTTTCAGCCGAGTGATGGATCAAATTATTTACCCGACAATCAATGGTATGGCTGAGGAAGGTAATGTTTATGTTGGCTTTTTATATGCTGGGTTAATGATTGACAAAGAAGGCAACCCTAAAGTCATTGAATTTAATTGTCGATTTGGTGATCCTGAAACGCAACCTATTATGATGCGACTGCAATCTGATTTAGTGAAACTTTGTCTTGCAGCTGTCGAGGGTAAATTAGATACCGTCAAATCGAAATGGGATCCAAGACCAGCATTGGGGGTAGTATTAGCCGCCGGTGGTTATCCTGGTGAATATAATACTCAAGATGTCATTCTTGGTTTACCGACAGAATCAACTCAAGATTGTAAAATATTTCACGCTGGTACCAGTTTAGAAAAAGGACGAGTTTATACCAATGGTGGTCGAGTGCTTTGCGTAACAGCTTTAGGTAATACTGTGCTTGAAGCGCAGAAGCGCGCTTATGAACAAATTAAAGATATTTATTGGCATGGTTGTTTTTATCGTAAAGATATTGGTTATCGGGCAATTGAACGAGAAAAGCTTAACCAATAAATGACACTATACAATGATGGCGCTAATAACAGTGCCATATTTTTAATGTAGGCAAAATAAAAAAACATACTAAAAAAATCATAGTAATAACTTTAAAAAAATCAAATAAAATCAATAGAAACACTTCTATTTTTATTCAGTGAGGTAGGTAAAGATTATTCTTGCCTGATCAATAATGTTCATTTTAAGTTATACCACTCTATGTTATGCTAACAGCAATATTAGATCACCGGATATCCCTTATGATAAAAGATCCCTTCTTTGATCGAGAAGCAGAAAAATATGAATCTCCCATAGCGAGCCGCGAACTTATTTTAGATTATTTAACTAAAGAAGCCAAACCCGCAAGTTTAGAGAAAATTGCGCAGGCTGTTGCAATTAAAAACGAAGAGCAAAAAGTCGCGTTACATCGTCGTTTGCGCGCAATGGAGCGTGATGGACAAGTCGTATTTACTCGCCGTAAATGCTACGCCTTGCCAGAAAAATTTGCGATGGTTAAAGGCAGTGTCATTGCGCATCGTGATGGGTTTGGTTTTTTGCGTGTAGAAGGTCAGCCTGAGGATTATTTTTTATCGCCGGATCAGATGAAAAAGGTACTGCAAGGTGATGTTATTTTAGCTCAACCTATGGGTAATCAATATCGTGGAAAAACAGAAGCGCGTGTTGTTCGTATTTTAGAACCTCGTAGTAACCAAATTGTCGGACGTTATTTTATTGAACAAGGTGTTGGGTTTGTGGTACCGGATGATAGCCGTTTAAACTTCGATATTTTAATTGCAGGCAAACCTAATCTCACTGTGCGTATGGGCGCAGTGGTGGTGGTTGAGTTGCAAAAACGCCCTGAACGCCGCCAAAAAGCAGTCGGTATTATTAAAGAGGTTCTTGGTGAAATCATGGGGACCAATCTGGCTATCGACATCGCACTACGTAATCATGAAATTCCTTATGAATTACCAAAACCTGTCGAAAAAGAAGTGAGCAAATTTAGCGATCACGTTCCTGAAAGTGCGAAAAAAGGTCGAAAAGACTTACGAGAGCTTCCTTTAGTGACTATCGATGGTGAAGATGCTCGTGATTTTGACGATGCGGTGTATTGTCAAAAAAATCGAGGTGGAGGCTATCGATTATGGGTCGCCATTGCAGATGTTAGTTACTATGTTCGTCCCGGTAAACCACTTGATAAAGAAGCGTGTTTACGTGGTACCTCGGTTTATTTTCCGTCACGTGTTGTGCCAATGTTACCTGAAGCGTTATCTAACGGACTTTGCTCACTTAATCCACAAGTTGATCGGTTATGTTTAGTTTGTGAAATGACGGTATCGAACAAAGGTCGATTAACAAGTTATCAATTTTATGAAGCGGTGATGAATTCGCATGCTCGGCTAACCTATACTAAAGTAGCTAAAATTTTAGAAGGTGATCGCGAGTTACAAGAACATTATCATGATTTAGTCCCTCATCTGGAAAATCTTTACGGGTTATATAATGTGCTCGATAATTCAAGAGTCTTACGTGGTGCGATAGGTTTTGAGTCAGAAGAGCCAAAATTTATTTTTAATGCCGATAAACGTATTGAAAGTATTGAGCTCGTGCAGCGCAATGTTGCCCATAAAATTATTGAAGAGTGCATGATTTTAGCTAATGTAGCAGCGGCCAAATTGGTTATTAAGGCAAACGTGCCTTCACTGTTTCGTGTCCATGATAAACCCGATGAAGATCGCATGAATAATTTGCGAAGTATTTTAAGCGAATTAGGCGTATCACTGGGTGGCGGAACCAATCCTAAATCTAAAGATATTGCCCAATTGATGTTAGCAATTGAAGAACGTCCTGATCATGAAATGCTACAAACGGTGATACTTCGTTCCATGAAGCAGGCTATCTATGATCCCGAAAATCGAGGTCATTTTGGCTTAGCATTAGATGAATATGCGCATTTTACTTCGCCAATTCGTCGCTATCCTGATTTATTATTGCACCGCACGATTAAATGGATTTTAGCCAATGAGCATGATAAAACCAGTAAAACTGGTGGGCACCGATATACTATGAATGAAATGCTCTATTTTGGCGAACATTGCTCCATGACTGAACGGCGAGCTGATGAAGCAGTACGCGATGTTGTTGATTGGCTTAAATGCGATTATATGCAAGATCATGTTGGTGAAGTATTTAATGGCACGATTTCAAGTGTGGTTAATTTTGGCTTTTTTGTCCGTTTAGATGATCTGTTTATTGATGGTTTGGTTCATGTATCCTCGCTAGAAAACGATTATTATATTTTTGATCCATCACGTAATCGTTTAATTGGTGAAAATACTCGTTACAGTTATCGTCTGGGCGATAAAGTTCAAGTTAAAGTCGATAATGTCAATCCAGAAGAGCGTAAAATTGATTTTTCATTGGTAGGCAGCAATAATAAACCAATGCGTCAAGGTAAAACAGCGAAGACTAAATCGAAACAAGAACAGAAAAAGCCAAAAATTGATCGACCTGTTAAGCGCAAAAGTACAAAATCCACCAGTAAAAATAGTGAAAAATCTCAAAGTAAAATTGAAAGTAAACCTAAAAATAAAAACAGTAAACGAGCAAAGTCAAAAACCAGTAATAAACGAAAAAAGAGTAGCAAATAGATGAGTGAAACAGTTTATGGCATTCATGCCATTGAAGCACTGCTTACCCGTGCGCCGGAAAGAATTATTGAAGTATTTATTATCAAAGGTCGAGAAGATAAACGCCTTATTTCACTGGTTCATCAGCTTGAACAGTTAGCTTTACCGGTGAAAATAACTAACCGTCAATGGCTTGATGAAAAATCTAAGAACGGTGTCCATCAAGGTATTTTAGCTATGGTAAAACCTTGTCGAAGTTATCAAGAAAACGATATTCCATTGTTGATGGAACAAGAATTGAATCCTGTTATATTGATTTTAGATGGTGTCACTGATCCGCATAATTTAGGCGCCTGTATACGAACGGCTGATGCTGCTGGCGTTAATTTTATTATTGTGCCTAAAGATCGCTCCGCTTCGCTAAACTCTACAGCACAAAAAGTTGCTTGTGGTGCGGCTGAAAGTGTGCCGGTGGTTAGGGTGACCAATTTAGCGCGTACAATGCGTATGTTGCAAGATGAATATCAAGTTTGGATTGTGGGTACTGCTGGTGAAGCAGATAAAACACTTTATCAAACCAATTTTTTTACTAAACCCACCTCTCTTGCTTTAGTCATGGGCGCAGAAGGAGAAGGCATGCGTCGATTGACGAAAGAACATTGTGACGAACTTGTGAGTATACCGATGGCAGGAATTGTCTCATCGCTAAATGTATCGGTCGCTACTGGCGTTTGTCTGTTCGAAATTGTTCGGCAAAAAGAACAATCACAAGGATGACAATATGTTAGGATTGTTAAAAAAACTCTTGCCCAAAAAACAGCAAAAATCGCTGTCTGAGCGGGATCTTAATGGACGTAACAGAGTTGGTTACCCAACTCTGCAAATTTCACATGAAATTGATAAGCTAGTTAAAACACAGTACCGTCGAATAAAACCGATTGTAAACATGTACAAAGATACGCTGTTTTTTAAATGGGGTCCAAGTGTTATCAATAAAGCGCTAACTGACGAGCAGATAGCAAGTTTATCGGGGCGTAATGTCCAAATGGTCTATTTGCTACTGTTTCGTGACATGCTAAGACACATTTCTGATTATGTGCAAATGAAAAATGTCGTAGAAAATTGGCCAGATATCTTCGCCCAGCAAGTCCTTGATAATTGTAAAATGCTGAGTGATGAAGATGATAATGATATTGCTAAAAAACAACAGCTATTTGCCAATACGCAGCGTTATACTATTGAGATTCCAATCGATGATAAACATTTAGACAATACCGACAAACCCGATTGGACAGTACCACTTGCCGAATTGATTATGGTTTCACCTGATATGATATATAAATGCCATCGACCATTAATGTCGATTATCTTAAAAAAATTAACTAAAAAAAATAAAGCTAAATAATTTTAATCAAGTTAATTCATTTTTTTATAGATATTTGTAACAACGTTTATTATTCAATAATGTTCATGTTATCTGAAAAATAAAAAAGCCGACGTTATTACGTCGGCTTTTCTTGTTTATGAAGTTAATCTTTGATTAAATTAACATCAATACCGAGACCTTTAGCGACACCTTGCCCATAATCGGGATGAACTTTGTAAAAATGTTTTAATTGACGAATTTGTATATTGCGATCAACATTTTTCATCGACCCAACAATATTATCAATTAATAACTGTTTTTGATCTGGTTTCATTAAATTGAATAATGCTCTTGGTTGTGAATAATAATCACCATCAACACGATGATCATGCTTATCCATTGTGCCTGCCGGGACATGCATAGGCGGGTAGGCATATTGTGGTTGCTCTTTAGGTGCACTATCAACGCTATTCGGTTCATAGTTCGGCGCATTATCTGGGCTGTGAAAACGCATTGCGCCATCACGCTGATAATTATGTACCGGACATTTTGGTGCATTTATAGGTAATTGTTGATAATTCGTACCAATTCGATAACGGTGAGCATCGGCATAAGCAAAAACTCGACCTTGTAACATTTTATCCGGAGATAAACCTATTCCTGGTACTATATTACTTGGTTCAAAAGCGGCTTGTTCGACTTCAGCAAAATAATTTTCAGGGTTTCGATTCAGTTCCATTACACCGACTTCGATTAATGGATACTGTTTTTGTGACCAAACTTTAGTCACATCAAAAGGGTTTTCTGGATGTTGATCGGCTTGTTCTTCAGTCATCACTTGCATATAAAGCCGCCATTTTGGATAGTCGCCATTTTCAATCGCCTTGAATAGATCTTCTTGAGCTGAATCAGGATTAGTTCCGTCCATTTCTGAGGCTTTTTTAGGATCAATATTTTTAATTCCTTGTTCAGTTCTGAAATGCCACTTCACCCAAGTTCTTACCCCATCTTTATTGATAAGGCTATAAGTATGACTACCATACCCATGCATATGGCGGTAACCATCAGGAATTCCTCTATCAGAAAATAAAATGGTCACTTGATGAAGTGATTCTGGTGATAAGGACCAAAAATCCCACATCATTTGCGGATCTTTTAGGTTTGTTT
Source organism: Gilliamella sp. B2838 (assembly GCF_026536185.1). Classification (NCBI taxonomy): domain Bacteria; kingdom Pseudomonadati; phylum Pseudomonadota; class Gammaproteobacteria; order Orbales; family Orbaceae; genus Gilliamella; species Gilliamella sp. B2838. Next base: position 47,496 of record NZ_JAFNOO010000002.1, on the reverse strand, counting down.
TGGGATCACGTTTTTGGGTATGAATAAAATCCGGGAATTTAATTGCATCACGAATAAAAAATACTGGTGTATTGTTGCCAACAATATCCCAGTTACCCTGATCTGTGTAAAATTTTACTGAAAAACCACGTGGATCGCGGGCTGTATCAGAAGAACCACGTTCACCGCCTACGGTTGAAAATCGCACAAAAACAGGTGTTTGTTTTCCAACATTAGCAAATATACTGGCAAATGAATATTTTGTTATATCATTTGTTACTGTAAAAGTACCGTGTGCTCCCGATCCTTTGGCGTGGACTCGACGCTCAGGAATATTTTCGCGATTGAATTGGGCTAGTTTTTCGATAAGTTGGTAATCATCGAGTAATACAGGGCCTCGAGGACCAGCAGTGCGAGAATTTTGATTATCGGCAATTGGTGCGCCGTTGTTGGTGGTTAATACTTTATTTTCTGACATTGCAATACTCCTTTTTAAATATTTATAACGTGCTTTCAAGAATATTTATCTCCATTTGGAATTAAATATTGGCTCAAAAGACAAAAGAATAGGGCGGTAGTGCATGATAAAAAGTTAACGCTAAATTATTATATCGCTAAATTTGGTTTTTATCATAGATAAATAAAATAAATTGATGTTTTTTTGGGTAATAATGCGAATGATTCGTATTTATTCTATGGGCTTAGTTATCAGTTAAGCATAAATAATTTCAGGCAATCGAACATCCCAAGGTTGATTATTGATTTTTTCGACTTTTTGACAAGCAAAAGCGAGTCCAATAGGTTTAATATTGTAACTTGGATAGTTTTCAAGTAGCCTATCATAATAGCCACCGCCCATTCCCATTCGGTATCCTCGTTCATCAAATGCAACCAATGGCGTAAAGATAATATCAAGTTTTTGATACGGTATGACAGTTGAAACGTTTAAAGCCGGTTGTAAAATACCAAACCGATTTTTTAATAAAGGCGTATTTGGGGTGTAGTGTAAAAACAATAAATGTGTTTTCACAAATGGATGAATAATGGGTAGATAAACAGATTTATTTTGTTGCCAGAGGTATTCGATTATTGGTAGCGTATCGATTTCTCCATCAAATGGTAGAAATATCGCTATATTTTGAGCTGAATTAACATCGGCATGATGGGTAATTTTATGATAAATATTTTGCTGGGCAACTTGGCGTTCATGGTGGGATAATTGCCGTCTTTTTTGACGGATAATCTGTCTAATGTTCATCAATTACCACTACAAAGTCAAAACAATGAAAGGCACTCCAAGATGTCGTTAGGGTCGTAACCCTTGAACCCAAGGTTCAAGGTGAACAGCATGTTCCAATTTTTAGGTTTCCTTATCAATAAGGCATACACACCAATTGAAAATCACACCGTTCTAAAGTAAAGAATATCGGCTCAGGGGACTAACCCATATCGCGAACATCTCAGAGATGGGTATAATATTACTAAAATTAACAAATGATACAAGATCGTTTTGATTAAATTTACAATTAAAACCATTAATTGTTGCCATTTAAAGCTGAATCAAGTAATTGTTGTAACATTTTTAATCTATCACTGAATTCATTACTTTTTTCTTTTTCTTTTGTTAGTTCGTAAGAAATATTCAGTGCTGCGGTCATAATGAGTTGTTCACTACTTATTTGTGATGACTTTTCACGTAAATTATTTAAGCGCGCATCTAAGTCTTTTGCGGCATTAGCGAGTGCGTCAACTTCATCAACCGGACAATTAAATTTTAAAGTACGTCCAAAAATTTGAATAGTGACAGCTTTAGTTTCCATATTTAACCTATTGTTTTATAAAATTATTAATTTTTTTGATAATATGTTCACAGTTTAAACCCAGTTCATTGCGAACCTCAGTTTGTGATCCTTGCGCAATAAACTTATCAGGTAACCCAATATTTAAAATATCACATTTTATTTTTTTCGATAATAAAAATTCACAGACGCCACTACCAGCTCCGCCTTTGATACTGTTTTCTTCAACGGTGACCAGTATATTATGTGTTTGGCTAATGTGCAAAAGGACTTTTTCATCCAATGGCTTTACAAAGCGCATATCTATGACTGTAGCATTAATTTGGTTGGCTGCCTGTAAAACTTCAGGCAGTAATGTGCCAAAATTGAGTAAAGCTATGTTTTGCCCTTCACGGCACAATTTTGACTGACCTAACGGTATTGTTTGTAACGGTTTTAATAAAGCACCAATACCTTCACCACGAGGATAACGCACAGCAACAGGGCCATGATGTAAATAACCGGTATAGAGCATTTGCCGACATTCGTTTTCATCGCTTGGTGTCATAATAACAAAATTGGGTATACAGCGTAAAAAGCTTAGATCAAATGCACCTTGATGTGTTTCACCATCAGCGCCAACAATCCCAGCTCGATCAATAGCAAATAGTACGGGTAAATTTTGAATGGCAACATCATGAATAACTTGATCATAAGCGCGTTGTAAGAATGTTGAGTATATGGCAACTACAGGTTTAAAACCGCTAATTGCAAATCCTGTTGCCAGCGTGACAGCATGTTGTTCTGCAATGGCAACATCAAAAAACTGATCAGGGTATTGATCAGCAAATTTTGTCATGCCTGATCCTTCACCCATAGCTGGCGTTATTGCAACTAGCTGTTTATCATGCTTTGCCATTTCACATAACCAATCACCAAAGACTTGTGAATAAGTTGGGGCAACGTTGTTGGTTTTAGGCAAAGTGCCGTCAACTGGGTTAAATTTAGGGACGCCATGCCATAATGTTGGATCTTGTTCAGCTGGCGCATATCCTTTGCCTTTTTTGGTAATAATATGAAGTAGTTGTGGTCCTTTTAGTTGACGCACTTTTTGCAATGTGAGAACTAAATTTTCAACATCATGCCCATCAACGGGGCCTATATAATTAAAGCCAAGTTCTTCAAATAAAATAGCTGGCGTGACTAATCCTTTTAAATGTTCTTCCGTTTTTTTAAATAACTCTTTAAGTGGTGGAATATTGGCAAGTACTCGCTTACCACTTTCACGAAAAGAGGCATAAGCTTTACTTGATAAAATTTGGGTTAGATGTTGATTAAGCGCACCTGTATTTTCAGAAATTGACATGTCATTATCATTAACAATCACTAACATATCTGGCTTAATATGCCCGGCATGGTTCATGGCTTCAAACGCCATGCCTGCAGTTAATGCTCCATCACCAATAACTGCGGCAACTTTTTGCCCTGATTGTTTTTTTTGCTCGCTAATAGCTATTCCAAGCGCAACACTAATCGATGTAGATGAGTGACCGGTTGTTAATACGTCATATAGACTCTCCTCACGATGAGGAAATGGATGTAATCCATCTTTTTGTCGAATCGTGAGCATCTTATCACGGCGACCAGTTAAAATTTTATGTGGATAAGCTTGATGCCCAACATCCCATATAACCTTATCAAAGGGCGTATAATATACATAATGTAATGCAACAGTTAACTCAATAACACCTAATCCGGATGCAAGATGACCGCTCGATTTGCTAACGCTATCAAGTAAAAATTGTCTTAACTCGCGACAAATTTCGGGTAATTGAGACAAAGGATATCGTCTTAAATCTTCTGGCGAGTTGATGGTTTTTAGTAACGGATAATTATCCAAATTCATTGTCATCATTGAGCTATTGTTTAACTTTTACGATTAATAATAAAATCAGCCAGTTTTTGTAATGGTTGGCTATCATAAGGTATTTGGTTAAGACTATCGATAGCTTGGTCATACAACGTTTGGGTCATTTTTATTGCTGATTGTAGTCCAATTAAAGCGGGATACGTGCTCTTTTCTTGCGCGATATCTGAACCTTGAGGTTTGCCCATAATTGCTTGTTCACCGATTATATCTAAAATATCATCCTGAATTTGAAACGCTAACCCAATTGCTTGAGCATAACTGTCTAACATGGCATAGTAAGGTTTACTGTCTTCTCCACATGCCAACGCACCAAGTCGGACGGCTGCTTTGATTAGTGCACCAGTTTTATAATTGTGTATTTGTTGTAAATGCTCAAGTGTTACCGTTTGATGTTCAGCTTGTAAATCCAGTGACTGTCCAATGCACATGCCATTTAATCCGCTAGCTTTGGCTAATTCAGCAATCATTGAAATTTTAGTTTGGTCATTAATGTGTTGGCTTTCAGAGAGTATAGTGAATGCTAACGTTTGTAAGGCATCGCCGGCTAATATTGCCTGCGCTTGCCCAAATTTTATGTGACAAGTTGGTTTGCCTCGACGTAAATCATCATTATCCATAGCGGGTAAATCGTCATGGATTAACGAATAGGTATGTATTGCTTCAATGGCTGCCGCCGCATCATCAAGCTTAGCGAGTGAACAACTAAACATCTGTCCTGTTAAATAAACTAGAATAGGCCTAATTCGCTTACCCCCTGCTAACAAGCTATAACGCATTGCTTGTTGTAATTCGGAACAAGGAAACTGCGAAATGTAGGCTGCTAAAAACGAATTAATCCGTTCTTGTAATACATTAAGATTATTCATCATGATTAATTGAGAATTCAGACAACTGCGCATCACTATTTTCAGCTAATAATATCTGAATACGTTGCTCTGCTTGTTGTAATTGTTTTTGCCCCGTTCGGGCTAATTTAACCCCTTTTTCAAACTCATTTAATGCTTCATCTAATGGTAAATCACCATTTTCCAGTTGTGAAACAATCGCTTCAAGTTGCTTAAGTGTTTGTTCAAAACTTGGTTCTGTCACTGGTTTTTTTGCCATATGCGCTTCCTTTTTTGCGTAAATGAGTGTACACATAATTTCAATAAGGATAAATAAGGTTATTTTTATGCTGAAATATGTGTTTCCTCTGAAAATTTAATAACATAATAACTCATGGTATTCACAATTTAAGATTATTTGACAATAACAGTTAATCTTCGTTTTCACTATCTACTTCATCTTTCGATATTAAAGCTAGATCAGGATTGATCGGTTTTTTAACTTCGATGCCCATTTCACGAAAACGTTCAATTTGTCCAATTATATTACCACGTCCTTTGGATAGTTTATTTAACGAATTTTGATAAGTTTGCTGAGCTTTATCAAGGCAATTTCCTAAGTTTTCCATATCTTCAATAAAACCACGAACTTTATCATATAATTTACTTGCTTTGTCGGCAATTAATTCAGCATTGCGGTTTTGGTATTCATAGCGCCATAAGTTATGAATCGTACGTAAAGCAACTAATAATGTGGTTGGACTGACTATCATAATATTATTTTTTAAAGCATCGTTAATCAACGCAGGATCATGATCAATGGCCGATAAAAACGCTGGCTCAACAGGAATAAACATTAAAATATAATCTAACGAATTAATTCCATTAAGTTTATGGTAATCTTTTTGGCTTAGTTGTTTTAGGTGATTACGTACAGCGGCTAAATGTTCAGCCATTGATTTACTTTTAATCGTATCATCATCGCTATTGAAATAACGTTCATAAGCAACGAGTGTTACTTTCGAGTCAATGACCACATCTCCACCTTGTGGTAAGTGAACGATAACATCTGGTTGCAATCGCAGATTGTTTTCATTGGTCAAATTAACTTGTGTATCATATTCATAACCTTCTCTTAGCCCTGAATTATCAAGTATTTGACTTAAAATAAATTCGCCCCAATTACCTTGGGTTTTATTATTACCTTTCAAAGCGTTAGTTAGGTTGTTGGCCTCTTTTGTCATCTGCTCATTAAGTTGTTGCAAATTACGGATTTCATGCGTCAAGGTATGGCGTTCTTTTGCCTCTTGACCAAAGCTATCTTGTACCTGCTTTTTAAATCCTTCTAATTGCTCTTTTAGCGGAGAAAGTAAATAATCAAGGCTTTGCTTATTTTGTTGTTCTATTCTTTTACCACTTTGCTCAAAAATTCGATTAGCTAAATTCTCAAACTGAGTTGTTAGCCGCTGCTCACTTTGCTCAAGTATTGATTGCTTTTCATAAGCTGAGCTTTTCGTTTCTTCCAAACGGGTTTTTAGCTCAGTAATAGTTGCATTTTGTGTCACATATTGTAGACGATATTGATTGAGTTCATTTTCTAATTGTTGTAACTTTTCAGTCAAAGATTGACTTTCATGATTTTTTTGCGACAGTTGCAATTCAAATAATTGATTTATATTATTTATAGTGAGTTTAGATTTGATCACAACAATTAATAATATCAATGCTATCACAGTCATGATGATAGCAACCCATTGAGTTAAACCTAAAGTTCCGAGCATGGTTTAAGCCCTATCAAAAGTGAACGATATAACGTCATCTAAGGTCGTTGAATTGAGGGCTAGCATAATTAAACGATCTAAGCCTATAGCAACACCTGCACAATCCGGTAAACCTGACTCCATGGCGGCAAGTAATTCAATATCGATATTTTGTTGAGGTAGATTTTGTTTAGAGCGATCTAAATTATTCTGCTCAAAACGTTGTCTTTGCTCTTGTGAATTAGTTAACTCTTTAAAACCATTGGCAAGCTCAACCCCTTTATAATAAAACTCGAAACGGCCAGCTACACGATGATCTTCACTACTAATTGCAGCTAATGCGGCTTGGGATGCGGGAAAGTGATACACCGCAATCGGTTTTTCAAGTCCAATATGGGGTTCTACACCAAAAGTGAATAAGCATTGTAATAGCCCATCTTTGTCATAATCATCAACATTAATACCAATATCAAGTTGGTTAATGGCTTTTACTAATGTCGCGTGATCGGCTTCTAGTGGATCAATATTTAAATGACGTTGAAACGCCTTTTGGTACGAGACTCGTTCAGCCGGTTCACAGTCTAAAATAGTTTGTAATAGGTCGTCGACTTCATTAATCATTTGCATCATATCATACTGTATACGATACCATTCGAGCATGGTAAACTCTGGATTATGAAAACGACCAACTTCTTCATGATTACGAAAGCATTTGCATATTTGAAAAATTGGACCACTACCAGCGGCAAGTAGACGTTTCATATGATATTCAGGGCTGGTGATTAAAGACATCTTTCGTCCAAGTTGTTCGTCAAATTCACCTGGTTTAAAAAATGTTGTAGAAAATGAACTTAAATGTACATCTGTAACAGCATATTGGCTCAATGTCGGCGTTTCGACTTCTAATATACAGCGATCAGCAAAAAATTGTCGTACTTGTGAAATAATTTTCGCGCGCTTAAGTAAATTATTGATAGATGAGGAAGGTTGCCAAGTCATAAAAAAATATCCATGGATTTTGATTAGTTACTAAAAAAAGAAAATAGGGCTAATGCCCTATTTTTTATTACTGGCGTTCATTTTGCCACAAAGTGAATAAATTGTCGTATTTTTCTTGCTGTTGCCAAATATGACGATGAAGTGCAGAAAGAATAATTGGGTCTTCTAAAATTGCTAGTTGTTGTTCTTTATTGATTTTTGCTAAATCAACCTGTTCAAATTGTTCAATCAGTTCACTACGTTTTTGCTGATTTTTTACATTAGATAAATGGCGCGATGTGGATAATGCACAAGCTAATGCATTATACAAAGGATCAACTAATGCCATTATAAAACCATGTTCAACAATATTTGCTTCAGTTTTAACCAAATACTCACCTGTAAGTGTTACCGCTCTTGCTGGGTGCGTTTCTTCAGGGGTTAAAAACAAACCTGCTTTTTGCGCTTTGATACCAATACTTGATAAGCCCGATACCCTAATGACCAGTGGTGAAATGGTTAACGGGATAAGTATGGCGATATACCATAATGTAAATTGCGGATTTAACCAGATAATAATACATAACCAAACTATGCCTAATAATGAAAGAGGCCAACAAAAATAGAATGATTCTCCCCAAGTTAAAGCATCATCGTTTCTGGAGGGTGATTTCCATTGAATTTTACTCCCTAACCAGGCTTTTATCACAAATTTACTGTGAAAGATCATCCGTATTGGTGCTAAAATCATTGACCATATCATTTCAATAAATATAGATAGTGTCAATTTAAAGACACCGCCTACCTCTTTAGCGCCTGTTCTAGCAATAATAATGCCGTAACTGAAAAATTTTGGCGCAAATAATAACACCATAGTGGTAGATAATAGTTGAATTGCTAAATTTTCATCCCATTTGGGCCAGGTAGGATAAAATTGATTTGGCTGGAAAAAATATTGCTGATCTGACAAATTAAAAACTAATAGCAGTAATGTTGAGAAGATCAAAAATATTAACCATAACAAAGATGAGATATATGCCATACCACTGGTTAAAAACATAACACGGTGGGTTAGTGTAATACCACTTTTAAAAATTAAGCGTAAATTGATTAAATTCCCCATACACCAACGATTATCTCGTTTAAGATCTTCAATCATATTTCCAGGTAACTCTTCATAGCTACCATTCATATTATAAGCAATCCAAACACCATAACCGGCACGGCGCATTAAGGTTGCTTCAACAAGATCATGCGATAAAATATGTATTGGTCCTTTGCGTTTTTGTAGTGGCGATAAAATGCAGTGCTCAATAAATGGCTTTAAGCGAATCATCGCGTTATGTCCCCAGTATTGGGCTTCACTGAGTTGCCAAAAGTGGGTTCCAGAACAGAAAATATCACTATAAATTTGATTAGCAAATTGCTGAATTCGTCCGTAAAGGGTTTTCATTCTGACTGATTTAGGCGGAGATTGTAAAATACCTGCTTTAGGCGTCATCTCCATCATTGCAATCATATTCAGTATGCAATCACCTGTCATAATGCTATCAGCATCAAGAATTAGCATATATTCATATAGGTGTCCCCAACGTCGGCAAAAGTCATCAATGTTGCCACTTTTGCGCTTAACACGACGCTTACGATGGCGGTAAAAAACATTACAACCATTATTCTGTTTTTGGGCATTAAAATCAGCCCAAGCTTTTAGTTCATTGACATAAAGATCGGGATCATTGGTATCACTCAAAATATAAAAATCACAGCAAGCTGCGTTTCCGGTCTCCACCAATGATTGATAAGTTGCTTGTAACCCAGCAAACACACGTGCGACATCTTCATTACAAATTGGCATAACAAGGGCTGTACGATGTTTGGCATCAATATGTGCTGCAGCATCTTTTGGGATTTCAATGGTATAACGATCTTTCCCCATAATAGCTAAAATAAGCCCCATAATACTGGTCCAAAATCCAATTGAGATCCAGGCAAATAAAATTGCAAACAGAGCGATAATAAACCATTGTATAATATAAGGAATAATACTATATATTGCCAATTCAGGATTGATTGCCCAGTTGGCCATAAAATTAATTTTTTGCCAGCTTTGATAGGGTAATAGTGTTGATAGATAGCTGGTACCAAAATAGGTTTGAACCACAATAAGCGCAAGCATGATTAATCGTCGTATAAGAGCTAAGATATTCAAGCCGGACTTCATTTTGGCGTGATAACGCTTATTCCATATTTGTGGTTGAATCGAGACCCGTTCAACTTCCGGGTAACTTGGTTGCTGCTTTCTTTCATCGATATAAGTTGAGGTATCACCAATTTGGTTTAGGCGATATTTTAAAAACTCACTATCATCTGAAGGAATATCATTGTTTTTTAAATTCTGGTGCCAGTTAGCTGCACCAGAAAGAGTTGAAAAGTAATTGTTTTTCATATTATTGGCTTATTATTATAATTTTATTGTCCAGGATATTGACCGCTCCATGTTTCAGATAAAACTTCATTCGTTTTTTCTGATGCTAATTGGATGCGGATATCCGTTGGTTTTTTATTATCTTCAACATTAAATCGAACCAGCACTCGCCAACCTTTAATAACCGGATTGTACTGGACATCACTACTGACAATAGAACCATTATTGATGCTTGATATGACTTTCACCGGAACTTGTTCTGATAGTTGAGGTCCTGCAAAATCAATAACATATGCATTAGACCCATCAAGCTTACGAATTAAGTTAGCCTGTTTAATATCACCGAGTGATAATCGCGTGCTAATTGCTCTTGCTATATTATCTGGATAACGTTGTTGTTCATCCAATGTATAATGTAGGCGATATTTAAAACTAAGAGTGTCACCAGCTTTGTATTGTTTTTCTGGCACCCAATAAGAGACAATATTATCGTTGGTTTCGTCTGCGGTCGGGATTTCAACTAATTCAACTCGTCCTTTGTGCCAGTCGTCCAAAATTTCTGTCCAAACACTCGGACGTTGTTCATAGTGATCATCAAGATCTTGATAATCATCAAAACCTTTATCTCGCTGAATTAACCCAAATCCTTTAGGATTATCTAAACTATATGATGAGAAAGATAAACGTTTTGGATTATTGAGTGGTCGCCAAATCCATTCGTTATTATTTGATAAAATTGATAACCCATTTGAATCATGCATTGCAGGACGATAATTAAGTAATGGGGAAGGTTGATTTGGTCCATATAAATACATGCTGGTTAATGGTGCGACACCGAGTTTTTTCACGCCATCTCGGAAGAATACTTTAGCTTCAACGGTAATTGTTGTATCGACGCTCGGTACCAAAGTAAGTTTATATGCACCAGCTACACGTGGAGAGTCAAGAAGTGCATAAATCACTAAATGTTTTTGATTAGGCAGCGGCCTTTCAATCCAAAACTCTTTGAATCGAGGAAACTCTTCACCAGACATTTCACCCGTATCGATGGCTAACCCTCTTGCTGAAAGTCCATAACGTTGATCTTTACCTACCGCTCTAAAATAACTACCACCCAGTGCAGTGAAAATTTCGTCATCTGTTTTAGTCGGATTATTAATTGGATAATGGACTTTAAATCCAGCAAAACCAAGATGTTTTGTGTCTAACTTATCGAGATTAATTTTGCTTAAATCGAAGTAACTTGGATCGAATTTAATCTCGTTAACTTGGTTATTAACAATTTCATTGATTTTTACAGGCGTATCAAAATACATACCTTCATGATAAAACTCAAGTTTAAAACGGCTTTTTCGATCACTCCAGTAAGCTTTTTGGTGATTAAATTGAATTTTCTGATAATCAGCGAATTGTAACGATGATAGTTCGTTTGGAATATTTTTAGTTGGTTGTACATAAGCTTGTTTTGATAAATTTTCAGCTTGCGTCACCACATCATTAAACGAAAAAGCCCATGAAGAAAAACTGATACAAGAAGCCGACACTACGCAAAGCATCTTGCCAGTGAATGTTTTACTAAACTGACTAATTGGTAATAAATTGTGCATAAAAAACTCGCGTTAGGATTATCTAAAAATATTTATATAATTAATAATGTTGTCTTTTGGATCGTCTAAACATTTTTCAAGAAACTCACTTTTCATTTCTTGCAAAATACTTGGATTTTCATCAATTAAGAAGTGTGAATAATTATCTTTGATGATTTTAGCATGTAATGATGACATATCTTCTTCTGACATTTTGAATAAAGGTTGGAAGTAGTTAGAAACTTTCTGATTGTCATTGGTATAAACAGCAGCAAGAAAATCTGCTGAGAGGTCACAATAATTTTTTATATTAGCAGGTGTTGCTTTTATTTTGCTCAATTCAACTTTATGTTCGGTCAGGTTTTCTTCAAGAACTTTCTTAATCTGTTGATTATATTTTAATTTGTAATATTCAGTCAGGTAAAAATTCAGCACGCAAGATGATTGGTTTTCATCATTTTGGCAACTTAATATGCCGGTTTTTTTAATGTAATTATCGAAGTTTTTTGTACCAATAAGTTGTTGTAATTGTGTTTTTGCATTAACAACATATGGATTATTTAATTCGGTTTGTTGTTTGATTAATGTTAACTCATCTGTTTCAATCGGCTGTTCTATTTTTTTCACCGGTGCAGCCGATCTATGTACACAACTGGCAACAAGAATAGGAACAATTGCGCAGATTAAAATGTTACTAATTTTCATATTAAATTCCATGAATATATTTTAGAGTTGTAATTTGAGGGCTGGCTATTAGTCTTTGCCCGAAATTATATACTCATATTCTATTAAATACACTATACGATTAATTTAAATTTATTACAGTCTCAAAACACGTAAACATATTTTGAAACTTAATGATGACAAATCTTTGTTTCATTGACCGTAAATTCAACATCAGTAACGGGTTTAAATTTACCTTTTAATTTTAAAAAGCAGATAAGTTGTGTTGAATCCATATCAGTTTGAGAGCAAGTGTGAAATTTAGCATGTTTTCCAAACTGTTTTTCGATAGCTTCCTTTAGAGATGATTCTGTATAGCTATTTCCAGCCATCATATGTAAGACTTCATGCCCATGAATTGATAACATAGTACCCTCTGCATCTTGCCTATTTAATTATAATAATTATTTTAATGAGTGAAGAAAGATATCAGATATTATCAAGAAAAAAAAGAGGTTAAGCGTTAAAATATCATTAATTATTAGTCAGTATTCCCCCGATTGATTTCAGGGGAAAAATGAGAAATTAATACCACTTATCATGATAAAAAAAATGTGCATTAGTGATTATCCGCTAATTTCACTATAATTGATTGATTTTCTTTTTTAACTTGATGGATAACGACCGAAATGGTATCGGTTAGTTTATAGCAAATTTCGTCTTTAATTTTGATAACGCCTTCTTCCGGAAGGGAGCAAATTTGCTCACGTACAGGATGGATCATTGACAGCGGTAAGAATGCAAAAGCGCCAATATCCGTTAAGCGTACCCGAGCACCACCGCGATTAATATCAATAATTTCAGCGGTAAAACGATGATTAATTTTATCCGATAAATATTGTGCATAAAGATTTTCAGCCATATCACGCTCGGCGAGGCGTAATGTTTTACGCTTTTCACCCATTATTTTAAGTAGCTCTATGCTAGGTGAAGTTAATGGAAGCTGGCGTAGGTAAGCCTTAATTAATCGATGATTTATCATATCACCATATTTTCGAATTGGCGAAGTCCATGTTGCATAAGCGTTAAATCCGAGTCCATAATGTGGTCTTGGCTCAAGGGAAAAATCGGCAGGGCTTTGAAATTTTCGCAGGCGCGAGGCTAAAAAGGCATCGTTATCGATGATACGGCGCAGCTGGATATACCCCTCAAACGATAATAAAGCGTCTTTATCAAATTGCGTTAAGCCATGTTCATTTAAGATCTTTAAAATTTGATCCATAAATTTAGGGTCAAAACCCGCATGGACATTAAAAATACCAAAACCAATTTTGTCAGTTAAGTGCATGGTTAAAGCTTGATTGGCTATTATCATCACTTCTTCAACGATTTGGTTAGCAATACCGCGTGTTTCTTTAATAATTGATTTTACTTGTCGGTTCTCATCGAGCATAAAACGATAGTCAGTCATATCTTTAAATACCAAAGCATGACTTTGTCGCCACGCTGTCCTTAGTGTTGCTAGACTAGCTAACCAATTAAGTTGCTCCGGTATCGTTAAATTATCAGATGATAGTAAACTGCCGTTTTCTAAAAAATCAGAAACATTATGGTAACAAAGTTTTGCTTTCGATTCGATAAATGCAGGAATAAATGCAATTGCATTGTCATCAATATTACCATTAGCATCGATTTTTACTTCACATACCATAGCTGGCCTTTTTTGATTGGCTTTTAGTGAGCAAAGCTCATCAGCAAGCTCTTTTGGCAGCATTGGGATATTGAAATCAGGCAAGTACGTTGTAAAGCTTCTTTGTTTAGCGATATCATCAAGTTCACTATTTTCGCTTACATAAGCGGTAGGGTCGGCAATAGCTACTTTGAGTAAATAATTACCGTGTGCATCTTTTTCAATCGATATGGCATCATCCATATCTTCAGTATCTTCACTATCGATCGTAAAAAAATCGATATAGGTTAAATCTTGACGATCGGTTAGCTCATTTTCTGTTATTGCCAATGTGTTAGCTGTTGGCGCTTTATCATCTAAATTATAGCGGGCTAATGTTTTTAACCAAGGAAGGTATTTAGAGTTATCTTCAGCAATAAAATGGGTAACTTCGGCAAAAAAGCTGTTTTTATCTTCTTGTAGTGGATGGGCAATCAGTGTTGCAGTTACCCAATCACCTTCTTTGATTTTTTCGGTAACGTGTTTATTGACTTTACAGCGAATAACAAGATTTTCTGGCATATTTTCAGCATGGATAATCATTGCGTTATCTTGAAAACCAATTTTTCCGATGAATTTTTGTAACGCACTTTCTATTAATATTTCTGGATCAAAAGACTCTTTATCATTATTGGCGATGATGGTTCCTGATACTTTATCGCCATGACACACCGTTTTCATTTTAGCAACAGGAATAAAATAACTTGTTTTATTATCAACATCTAAAAACCCAAATCCTTTTTCGTGGGCTCTTACAACACCTTCAACGCGCGGTGTTTGTTGATGAAGTTCTTGTTTTAATTGGGCTAATAGTGGGTTATTTTGAAACATATGCCTTAACATTATTTGAAAAAATTAGTCTGGGATTTTATCATAGTTATTGCAATTTTTGTTATTGAATTAATTAATCATCTTAATGAAATTAGGCTTATAATAGTTAAGTTTTGATATGAAGGATTACGTAAAAATGAATTTACACTATAAATTACAAGGTGAAGGACAACCAATAATTTTTTTACACGGTGTGTTTGGCAGTTTGGATAATTCAAATATGTTAGCTAAGCACTTTGTATCTGATTATCAGACCATTCAAGTTGATTTGCGTAATCACGGCCAATCGCCATGGTCAAATGAGATGAATTTAAATGTTATGGCAGAAGATATTGCAGCGCTTTGTCATCATTTGCAATTAGATCAAATCATCTTAATTGGTCATTCAATGGGGGGCAAGGTTGCGTTGCGACTAACCCAAATTATTTCTGAAAAAATCAAAAAAATTGTCGCCCTTGATATTGCGCCGGTTAAATACCCGACTACGGATAATGCGCAGGTTTTAGAGTCGTTAAGTACTTGCCTTGCTGAAAACCTGACCGATAAAAAACAAATTATTGACCTTATGCAAAGTCAAGGACTATCAGAGGGAACAATCCAATTTTTGCTTAAATCTTTTAAAAATGGACATTGGTTATTTAATGCGAATGTGATTGTAAGTCAATATAGTCATTTACGTGATTGGCAACCTATTTCTCCTTGGCATAAGCCAACGTTTTTCGTGCGCGGGAGCAATTCCAATTATGTAATGCAACAATATTATGAAGCAATATTGCGTCAATTTCCCAATGCTGTGATAGAAACAATTGAAGGAGCTGGGCACAATGTTCATGCAGAAAAAACTCAGCAAGTTTTGCAACTTTTAAAACAGTGGCTTTAAGATAACTTATCCATTGGCCAATACGCTACTCATTTATTACATGACAAAATAATCGTTGCTGATTAATTTGCTTGTTAGGCTTGGTTGTTATTGTGACCGATACGAGTTGGCACTGGCTTGTGTAAGACTCACTGCGAATATTATATTGCCAATTGTTAGGTACAATGTGCCTCGCTATATTAGGGTAACTATCAAGTAATGAAAACGCAATTTGCTGTGCCTTTTGTTGATTTGAAAGATAATGATAAAAATTGGTTAATGTGTGTTGATAATTGCTAAAACTGATAATAACAATGGCAAATATCAAACAGGCTATCATCACTTCAATTATACTAAATCCTGTCATAGCATTGTTATTCACAATAAGCTCTCCTTTTTTCTGGGCAATAATCAAGCCAATGACCTTTTTGTACGATGAGTTTACCACTTTGATGATGCGCCAAACTATAAACAAATAAACCTTCTGATTCACCGCGTATCAGTACGTAGTTGTCGATTTGTAATAATGAATTTTTGATGCACACTTTCCATTGATATTTCGTTTCAAATAAGCATTGCCAATTATCTGTTGGTATTTGCCAACTTTGGGTTAGTGCCCAATTTAATGCGGAATTTGCTTGATTAAAACGGTGATAATACTGACTTTCTCTGGCGAGTGTTTTATGCCATGAGATCATTAATAAGTGAGCACTTGTTAATAATATAGCACCAATAATGGTTAAAATAATAACCATGATAATCGTACTAAAACCTTGTTCATGGTTGTTTTGATGGATAAAAATTTTCATTTCTCACTATTTTGCTTATTTGATATTTTACTTGTTGATGTTGTTTGAGTTCAGCTGCTAATACTATTTCGATACTATTAGCCTGTTGCTTCAGATGGAAGGTTGTCACTTTAATCTCAGCTGGATCGAATAATTTTTCCCACTTGGGTTCATTGCAAGCAGTCGCACCCGTTTTATATTCAATATTATTGTTGATAAAGCGATAGACAAAACTATCTGCGTTATTCATGGCTGAAGCATCATCGATCCAATCATGTCGGATTTGACTATCGTAACGAATAATAATGCAATTTTTTTCGTTAATAATGGCTAATGCAGTTTTATTTGGTTTACTCGGATCGTTAGCAATAAACCCTGCGCGCTTTATATCTTTGGCTATGCCAAATAGTGCTTGTTGAACAGTTTGTTGCAGATGAATGGCTCGATAATATTGTAAAGTATGTGCTTGTATCTGAAAGTAATATTCTGTCACTGCAATAAAAATTAAACTTGAAAGTGTTATTGATAACAACATTTCAAGTAGTGAAAATCCTGATTGTTTTAACATGCGGGTAAACTTGGCAAATAACTGTTGATGCGACAAAATCGAATTCGCCCACGAAATGATATTAACACTCTGGTTGTACCAATTGTGTTGCTGAGTTCAAATGAGCCTGTTTGAGCCATATTCCGTCTTCCCCAAAATGTAATGATTTTTTGTTCGTTTAATAATTTAATGTCAACCGAATTGTTAGGTTTGATAAACTGTAATAGGCCAGTTTGACAACTTGTTGGCGGCTCACCGGATGTAATAGTTAAACACCAAGGGGATAAAAATAGATGAAGATTATAATTTTCATTTTCAGTATTAGCTTTAACTTGGACTTCATTTAAAAAATAGGCTAATTGGTGTGTTGTTGAGACTAATTCGTTACGGAGCTGTATCTCTTTCCATTGTTGCATGCCAATAGCGGCGCAAATTGCACTTATGCAAATAACAATCAATAATTCTAACAATGAAAATCCAAAATTTTGCATTTATCTTTTATCTAGTAAACTTTCAATATGGATAAGTATAAAAAAGTTTGGTTTTGGTATTTTATGTGTGTGGGGTATTTGTGAACTTAATTCCAAATAAATGTTGTTTATTACTAAGAAAGCTAGTTTGATACGACAAACCGCTTAAAAAGCGTGACATATTATATTATACTGTGCATCTATTTAAATTTGCTAACGGACTTAAAGTTAAAGGAAACGAGAAATGCAACAATTACAAACTATTATTGAGGCAGCATTTGAACGTCGTGCTGAAATCACGCCTTCAAATGTTGATACAGTAACGCGTGATGCAATTAATCAATGTATCGCTCTATTAGACAGCGGTAAAATGCGTGTCGCGGAAAAGATTAATGGCGATTGGGTGACTCATCAATGGTTAAAAAAAGCAGTGTTGCTCTCTTTCCGTATTAATGAGAACCAACTTATTGATGGTGGCGCAACAAATTATTATGATAAAGTGCCATTAAAATTTGCTGATTATGATGAAGCACGCTTCCAACAAGAAGGCTTCCGTGTCGTTCCATCAGCAATTGCACGTAAAGGTGCGTATGTGGCTCGTAATACCGTATTAATGCCATCTTATGTAAATATTGGTGCTTATGTTGATGAAGGTACAATGGTTGACACTTGGGTAACTGTTGGTTCTTGTGCGCAAATTGGTAAAAATGTTCATTTATCAGGTGGTGTTGGTATCGGTGGCGTATTAGAACCGTTGCAAGCAAATCCAACGATTATTGAAGATAACTGCTTTATTGGTGCACGTAGTGAAATCGTTGAAGGTGTGATTGTTGAAGAAGGCAGTGTGATCTCAATGGGTGTTTTCATCGGTCAAAGTACTAAAATTTATGATCGCGCAACAGGTGAAATCCATTACGGTCGCGTGCCAGCTGGTTCAGTTGTGGTATCAGGTAACTTACCAACTAAAGATGGCAAATATAGCCTTTATTGTGCAGTAATTGTAAAAAAAGTCGATGCTAAAACGTTAGGTAAAGTAGGAATTAACGAATTACTTCGTACCATCGATTAATCGCAATCAATTACCATAAATTAATTGACTGTCTTTGCTTTTGATATAGGGACAGTCAATATATTCTCATAACATTCATCAAGTTAATTTTATTTTTAATTATTCGCAAAGGAGAATTTATGCCTTCTTTTGATATTGTTTCTGAAATTCAAATGCCAGAAGTGAAAAATGGTGTTGAAAACGCGACCCGTGAACTAACTACGCGTTGGGATTTTAAAAATGTGGAAGCCTCATTTGAGCTTAATGAAAAAAATGAAACGATCAAAGCGACCAGCCAATCTGACTTCCAAGTACAACAGCTATTGGATATTTTACGTGATAAGTTAGCCAAGCGTGGTATTGATGGTGGGGCACTCGAAATTCCGGAAGAGATGGAACATAGTGGAAAACTATACAGTATTACAGTAAAACTAAAACAAGGTATTGATAAAGAGTTAGCTAAAAAAATAGTTAAGTTGATTAAAGACAGTAAACTTAAAGTGCAAGCCCAAGTACAAGGGGAACAAGTTCGCGTTACGGGTAAATCACGTGATGATTTACAAGCAACGATGGCATTAGTTAAAAACGGAGAATTAGGGCAACCGTTTCAATTTACTAATTTTAGAGACTAATTAGTGTAATCTTCATGAACGTCGTCTGGCAATCACTCACGCTAAACGATTAGCCCGCATTTATTATGTAAAAAAGTTTGAGGTTAAATAATATTCACGTCAATTTTTTTATATAATAAATGCGATCTTGTTTTAAACATAAATGAAAACAATGTAAATAACGAGATTTTTATGCGCGAATAAGTTATGCTATCTTCATGTCTATCCTTTAAATTATAACAATATTTATCATGATGAAAAAATTAATAGTTGTTTTGGTTTTTTTTCTGTTTTCAGGCTCTTTGTTCGCACAAGATTCTAATAACGAAGAAAAAAAAGCTTTTATTGATAATTTATTATCAAAAATGACCATAAAAGAAAAAGTGGGTCAGTTAAGATTAATTAGTGTAGGTGGCGATCTCACTTTACCAAAAGTATTAGACCAAATCGAGGCTGGAGAAATTGGTGGTATTTTTAATACTGTTGTTGAGCCAGATTTGACAAATATGCAAGACCGCGCTTTAAAGTCCCCGAATAAAATTCCTCTATTTTTTGGATTTGATATTATTCATGGCCATCGTACGGTATTCCCAATTAATTTAGGTGTTGCATCGAGTTGGGATCGTAATGTTATAGGTAAAGTTGCTGAAGTTTCTGCCGACGAAGCGACCTCAGATGGATTAAATATTACTTGGGCTCCAATGGTTGATATTACCCGAGATCCTAGATGGGGACGCGTTTCTGAAGGCTTTGGTGAAGATCCCTATTTAACATCTGAAGCAGGACGTATTTTTGTCGAAAAAATGCAAAAACAGTCTCTTGATGATAAAAAATCGTTAGTGACAACCGTTAAGCATTTTGCGCTATATGGTGCGGTCGAAGCGGGTCGCGAATATAACAGCACCGATATGAGTGAACGTAAAATGTTCCAAGAGTATCTTGTACCTTATAAAGCAGCCATTGATGCCGGTAGTCGTGCTGTAATGGTGTCTTTAGTCAGTGTTAACGGTATTCCAGCGACAGCTAATCATTGGCTACTGACTGAAGTATTACGTGACCAATGGCATTTTAATGGTGTGGTTGTGAGTGATCATGGTGCGATTCGTGAATTGATTAATCATGGTGTGGCAAGCGATGCTAAAGATGCTGTTCGCGTGGCGATAAAAGCAGGTATTGATATCAGTATGAATGATGAATATTTTCTTCAATTTTTACCTGAACTTGTTAATGAAGGTGTCCTCACAGAAGAGGATATTAACAAAGCTTGTCGACATGTATTAGAACTCAAATATGACATGGGGCTGTTTAATGACCCTCATCGTAATTTAGATCCTAAATTAGATATCGATACGATGTTTGCCGACAACCGTCTACATCGAGAAGAAGCCAGAGATGTAGCGCGTCGAAGTATTGTGTTGTTGAAAAATAAAAATAGCATTTTACCTTTAGCCAAAAACAAGAAAATAGCCGTGATTGGACCACTTGCCGATTCTAAGCGCGATATTTTAGGTAGTTGGTCAGGTGCCGGACGCGCTAATCTAGCTGTCACACCTTTAGAAGGAATCAAAAATGCAGTAAAAGATCCTAAAACAATTAGTTACGCATTTGGTGCTAATCTTTCCGATGATTCTAATTTATATAAATTTTTAAATTTATATGAAGAAACCACCAAATTTGATCCTCGTCCTGCTGATAAAATGATTGCCGAAGCAGTTGCTAAAGCTAAAAAAGCCGATGTTGTTGTGTTGTTTGTAGGGGAAGCTGAGGGAATGGCGCATGAGTCATCTAGTCGCACCGATCTTTCATTGCAAGCAAGCCAAAAACGGTTAATCAAAGCTTTAAAGGCAACAGGCAAACCTTTAGTTATAGCATTAATGAATGGTCGTCCATTAACTGTAAAAGAAGAGTATGAACAAGCTGATGCTATGCTCGAAACTTGGTTTTTAGGCACAGAAGGGGGCAATGCTATCGCTGATGTTTTATTTGGTGATTATAACCCATCGGCTAAATTACCAATGTCATTTCCTGATAATGTTGGGCAAATTCCCGTCTATTACAGTCATTTAAACACTGGTCGGCCTCATGGTACTGAAAATATGGGGAAATATACAACATCGTACTTTGATAGTCCTAATGAACCGCTATTCCCGTTTGGATTTGGTTTAAGTTATACCCATTTTACGATAGATTTTGCCTTATCAAGTACTGAGATGCCGCAAAATGGTGAAATTGTGGTGACTGCAAATGTTGAGAATATTGGCGAGAAAGAAGGTAGCCAAACGGTACAGTTTTACCTTCAAGATATCACAGCTTCGGTCAGTCGACCCGTTAAACAGTTGATAGGTTTTGAAAATATTACTTTAAAACCTCATGAAAAAGGTGAAGTGAAATTAGTGATCAAACCAGATATGCTAAAATTTTGGAATGACAAAATGCAATATGTTGCAGAACCAGGTAAATTCAATATCTACGTTGGCTCTGATTCGACAACGCAAGATAAACAGACCTTTACCTTATTAGATAAATAAATTAATTATATTAACCGTCGACATCTGTCGACGGTTTTATTATGTGGTCAAAATTATGTTTGAATTTGATCTTGTTTTACAACTTCTTCAACAAATGTGTATTTATTTAGTTATCGCTTATCTACTAAGTAAAACACCTATTGTTATTCCATTAATGCAAGTGACTGTGCATCTACCTCATAAGTTAGTCTGCTATTGTATCTTTTCTCTATTTTGTATCATGGGCAGTTATTTTGGTTTACACATTGAAGACACAATAGCCAACACTCGAGCCATTGGTGCTATTTTAGGCGGTTTGCTTGGCGGTCCTATGGTCGGGCTATTAGTAGGGATAACTGGAGGAATTCATCGTTATACGTTAGGTGGAATTACCGCTGAAAGTTGTATGCTTTCGACTATTTTAACAGGATTGATTAGTGGTCTATTGCATTATGGCTTAATGAAAAAAGGTCGAGTTGATCTTATCTATAATCCGTTGTTAGTCGGGGTTTTAGGCTTATTAGTTGAATCGCTTGAAATGATAATGGTGTTACTAATTTCACGCCCTTTTGACGTGGTTTTACATGCAGTTAAAAGTATTGCTGCGCCAATGATCGTGGCTAATAGCATTGGCGCTGCTATGTTTATGCGAATTTTACTCGATAGGCGCGCTATTTTTGAACGATATACGTCAGCCTTTTCCGCAAAGGCACTTAAGATTGCCGCAAGTACCGAAGGTTTACTTCGTGATGGTTTTAATCAAAGTAATAGTACTAAAGTTGCACAAATTATTTATCAAGAGTTAGATATTGGTGCAGTTTCGATTACTGATAGAGAAAAGATCTTAGCATTTATTGGTGTTGGTGATGATCATCATCTACCCGGCACACCAATTACCTCTAATATTACTTTAGAAGCAATTGAACAAAATGATGTTAAATATCTTGATGGCGTTCATCAACCTTATCAATGTTCAATTAATAAATATTGCCGCTTAGGTTCAACGTTAGTTATTCCGCTGAGAGGTGAAAACAATACTGTTGTTGGTACAATTAAATTGTATGAAGCTAAAAATACATTATTTAGTTCGATCAATCGTACGCTTGGTGAAGGCATCGCCAGTTTACTGTCCGCACAAATTTTAGCTGGGCAAAATGAGCACTACAAACAATTATTATCTAAAACTGAGATTAAATTATTGCACGCTCAAGTTAATCCTCATTTTTTATTTAATGCGCTCAATACGCTATTGGCCGTTATTCGTCGCGATAAACAACAAGCATCACAATTAGTGCAGAATCTTTCGACTTTTTTTCGCAAAAATCTTAAGCGAACAGATGAAATTGTTACGCTGAAAGACGAAATTGAGCATGTTAATGCTTATTTACAAATTGAAAAAATGCGCTTTATGGAACAATTGACCGTCGAAATAGCTATTCCCCCACATTTAGAATCGGCTCAGTTACCTGCTTTCTCACTACAACCGATAGTGGAAAATGCGATTAAACATGGTACTTCGCAATTAATTGGTAAAGGAAAAGTGGCGATTTATGCCTATGAACAAAATCAAACATTAGTTTTAGAGGTTATGGATAACGCTGGTAACTACTGCGAAAATAAAAAAGACACAAAAGGATTAGGTCTAAATTTGGTTGATAAACGAATTAATATTCGTTATGGTGAGCAATACGGAATAAAAATAGAATGTGAACCTGATACTTATACTAAAGTAGTATTAACATTGCCTTTACAAAAGGAAAGCTGTATTCAATGTTAGATGTAATTATTGTAGATGATGAACTGCTTGCCCGTGAAAATTTACGTTGCTTGCTTGAAAGTGATCTTGAAATAAATATTGTTGCTGAATGTAATAATGCAATGGAGGCGATTCGTGAAATTCATCGTTTGCAACCTGATGTGGTTTTTTTAGATATTCAAATGCCGAAAATCAATGGTATTGAAATGTTATCTATGTTAGATCCTAAAACCATGCCACATATTGTGTTTTTAACTGCTTATAGTGAGTTTGCAGTCAAAGCCTTTGAAGAGCAAGCTTTTGATTACTTATTGAAACCTGTTGAATCAGAGCGCTTACATAAAACGCTAAATCGATTGCATCATCACTGTATTCCTTGTGATATTTGCCAATTAAAAGGAATCAAGCAGGATTTTGAGTATATTCCCTGTGTTGGGCATAATCGTATTTATCTGTTGAATATTGAGGACGTCTATTATGTGTCGTCTAAAATTAGCGGCATTTATGTTTTTAATCAAGCCAATCAAGAATACTTTACCGAATTAACCTTAAAGACTCTAGAAGATAAAACACCATTGATCCGCTGTCATCGTCAATATTTGGTTAATTTAAAAAAGCTTAAAGAAATTCGTTTCAATGATACAAATGGCGTTGATATTATTTTAAATAATGATATATCAGTTCCAGTTAGCCGTCGTTATTTAAAACAGCTCAAAGAGATGTTGGGATTATAGTTTTTTGTTGTTATCCGCAAAAACCACTCATCCGCTAAATTTAACCACTCATCTTTTCTATTTAACCTATAACTTAAATATCGATACCTCTATAACCATTAAAAAATTACTATAGGCTTGGATGTAAAGGAACTTTTAGTCGTTATTTTAGGCTATAACAATACAGACAAGCTATTTTAATGAAATTAAAAATAATGGTTTTTTTAATATCAAAACATAGTAAGTCTATATCTGTTTTAAATGGTGTTAAATTTCGAACTAATTAAATTTAAAACCCATGAAGAGAGTTATTATGAATAATAAAGTCTTTAAGCATATTCCATGGCTGATCTTAGCCTTTATTGGTGCATGTTGTTTAGCCGTAATTGCATTACGGCGAGGTGAGCATGTCAGCGCACTATGGATTGTTGCTGCTGCTGTTTCAATTTATCTTGTCGCGTACCGATATTACAGTTTGTATATCGCCAAAAAGGTCATGCAATTAGACCCGACGCGTGCAACCCCTGCTGTCATTAATAATGATGGTTTAAACTTTGTACCGACTAATAAATATGTATTATTTGGTCACCATTTTGCTGCCATTGCCGGCGCAGGGCCTTTGGTTGGGCCGGTACTTGCCGCTCAAGTAGGGTACTTACCAGGTACACTTTGGTTACTTGCAGGTGTCGTGTTTGCCGGTGCGGTACAAGACTTTATGGTTCTATTTTTATCTTCTAGACGTAATGGCTCATCTTTGGGCGAAATGATTAAAGAAGAGATGGGGGCGATTCCTGGCACCATAGCTCTATTTGGTTGCTTCCTTATCATGCTTATAATACTTGCGGTTTTAGCATTGATTGTGGTTAAAGCGCTAGCTGAAAGCCCTTGGGGGGTATTTACTGTTTGTTCAACAGTACCTATTGCCTTATTTATGGGTATTTATATGCGATTTTTAAGACCAGGACGGGTGTTAGAAGTATCTGTTATTGGTATTGTGTTATTAGTGTTATCAATATGGTTTGGTGGTGTAATTGCGCATGATGCATATTGGGGACCGGCTTTAACTTTCAAAGCAACGACTATTACTTATGTATTAGTGGGCTATGCTTTAGTTTCAGCAATGTTACCTGTTTGGTTAATCCTAGCACCTCGTGATTATTTAGCAACATTTTTAAAAATCGGTGTAATTGTTGGTTTAGCTATTGGTATTGTTATCTTAAATCCTGATTTAAAAATGCCAGATGTGACCCAATATGTTGATGGTACCGGTCCAGTTTGGAAAGGCTCACTTTTCCCATTCTTATTTATCACGATTGCTTGTGGTGCTGTTTCTGGCTTCCATGCATTAATTTCATCAGGTACAACGCCAAAATTACTTGCTAACGAAACGGATGCTCGCTTCATCGGTTATGGTGCAATGTTAATGGAGTCATTCGTTGCCATGATGGCATTAGTCGCTGCTTCAATTATTGAGCCAGGTCTTTATTTCGCTATGAATACTCCACCGGCAGCTTTAGGGATTACTATGCCTGATTTGCATAAATTAGGTACTGATCAAGCGCCAATGATAATGGAGCAACTTAAAGATGTGACAGCCCATGCTGCTGCAACGGTTAGTTCGTGGGGATTTGTCATTTCACCTGACGAAATTTTACAAACAGCCAAAGATATTGGTGAACCGTCAGTGCTTAATCGTGCCGGTGGTGCGCCAACGCTAGCGGTAGGTATTGCACACGTGTTCCATCAAATTATTCCTGGTGCCAATATGGGCTTTTGGTATCACTTTGGTATTTTATTTGAAGCGTTATTTATCTTAACTGCACTTGATGCTGGTACCCGTTCTGGTCGTTTTATGCTACAAGACCTTTTAGGTAACTTTGTCCCATTCTTGAAAAAAACCGATTCACTCATTGCCGGTTTTATTGGTACAGTGGGTTGTGTTGGTTTGTGGGGCTATTTACTCTATCAAGGCGTTGTTGATCCATTAGGTGGTGTTAAGAGCTTATGGCCATTATTTGGTATCTCAAATCAAATGTTAGCGGCGGTTGCGTTAGTGTTAGCGACAGTTGTATTAATTAAAATGAAACGTGCTCAATATATTTGGGTGACAATTATTCCAGCAATATGGTTACTCATTTGTACAACATGGGCATTAGCATTGAAATTATTCAGTAATGATCCGCAATTAGAAGGTTTCTTCTATTTAGCCAATGAGTATAAACGTCGCATTGCTGAAGGTAGTGAATTAACCGCACAACAAATTGATAATATGCATCATATCGTTATTAACAATTATACTAATGCGGGTTTAAGTATTCTATTTTTAGTGGTTGTTTACAGTATTATTTTCTTTGGTATTAAAACTGCATTAAAAGTACGTAATAATAAACAAAGAACAGATAAAGAGACAGCTTATGTGCCAATTCCTGAAGGCGGTGTAAAAACTTCAATGTCACATTAAGTCTGTATTATTGATGACGTTACATTATCAAGTTGTCAAAAAATATTGATGGTTATCTATCTCATACCCAATAATATTGTTATATTGTTGGGTATTTTTATATCATTTAATATTATCTTATTGCGAGTTGTGATTATAAATGAACGATGCTTTTAACGTATTAGTTATTTTATTTTCGTATAGGGAAGATTATTTGTTTGTCGAGTTTTAAAGGAGCTTAAAATGTTACTCAATAAAAGATTGTTATCATTATTCACGATTGTGGCTTTATCCAGTCCCTTGCCACTGTTGGCTAAACAGGTAAATGTCGCTATTTTAGCAACTTCCGATGTTCATGGACGAATGTTACCTTGGGATTATGGTACAGATAAGGCTGATTTATCCGGTTCTTACGCACAAATATCTACCTTTGTTAATCAGTTTCGTGAGCATCACCCTAATGTCATTTTGGTTGATGCGGGTGATATTATTCAAGATAACCAAATTGAACGTTTTCACGATGTGAAAAATCATCCAGCTATTGAGGCTCTTAATACTATGAAATATGACATTATGGTATTAGGTAACCATGAATTTAATTTTGGCATGCCAGTTGTTGATAAAATCGTTGCTGAATTTAAAGGTAAAACATTAGCAGCGAACATCTTTTATAAAGACTCAGGTAAAGCCTATTTACCCGCTACATCCATTATTGAAAAAGATGGCGTAAAAATTGGTTTTATTGGGGCAACGACACCATTTGTACCTGAATATGAAGATAAAACAGGTTATGTAAAACAAATGGAATTCACTATGCCAATTCCAGAAATACAAAAACAAGTTGAAAAGTTAAAACAACAACATGTTGATGCTATTGTTTTAGTTACCCATATGGGGGTGGATAATGAAAACAATAAACCAGGAACCGGCGTTGCTGATGTGGCTAACCAAGTGCCCGATATCGATGTGATTATAGCCGGGCATAATCATCAAAATATAAGTGAAAAAGTGATCAATAATGTTTTGATTACTGAACCGCATCGTTATGGTACCGTGGTTTCGGTGGTTGATTTAACCTTTGATCTTGAAAAAAACAAAACCTCTTTAGTTAATAAAAAAGCCGAAACACAGCCAGTTAAATCGTATGCTGCCGATCCGGCAATTGAAAAAATTTATGCGCCTTATCATCAACAATTAAGAGAAATAGCCAATCAGGTTATTGGTGAAACCGATCGTGATTTGGTTCCCCAGCAAATGATTCATGGTATTCCTGCGATTTACCTTGAAGAAACAGGGCTAACCCATTTACTCAACGCTGTTCAATTATATTATAGCGGTGCGGATGTGACTTCTGTGTTGGTTGATAATAAAAAAGCAATCCTGAATAAAGGTCCAATTACGCGTAAAGATATCGCCAATAATTATCAATATACCGCTGGTGAAACCAGTATATTCGAAGTTACCGGTCAAGACCTTAAAGACTATATGGAATGGTCTGCTGCTTATTTTGCCCAAGTACAACCGGGTGATAAAAATTATCAATATGATCCCATTCGTGGCGCGTCAAAATATATGACTTACGATATGTTTGGTGGGGTCAAATATACTATTGATTTAACTCAACCGGTTGGTGAGCGAATTAAAAATTTAACATTGCTTAATGGTCAGGCTATCACTGCGGATATGAAGCTGAAATTAGGTATGAACGCTTATCGTTACGAAATGTTAGTCAAAAAAGGTGGGCCATTAGAAGGAAGACGTGTTGAACCAACTTGGGACTCGCGAACCGCTTTCGGTGATGAACAAGGCACTATCCGTAATATGACGATAAAATATATTACAGACGTCAAAAAAGGTAAAATTACTGATGAATCTAACCATAACTGGCAAGTGAACGGTATCAAACCTTAACCGCTCGTTTAATAAAAAGGATGATCGTTGTGAAAAATGATATAACGTTTTACCAACGTTTTAAATCGGATATTTTGGCAGGTTTAAAAACTATTACTATTCGTGATAAAAGTGAATCACATTTTAAGGTTGGTGATACGTTGCGAGTGGGCGTTTTTGAAACGGATGCATATTTTTGTAGTATAAAAATTACTAATGTGACGCCTGTAACACTCAATCAATTGACTGAAGAACAGGCTAAGCAAGAAAATATGAGCTTAACTGAACTGAAAAAAATCATTAGTGATATTTACCCTAACGAACAACAGTTTTTTATTATTGCTTTTCAACTATTATCAATCTAAAAAAAACGCGCCTTAGGCGCGTTCTTTTATTGGTAAAAAGCAAAATGTAACTAGTTTTTTATTGGTTGTACCGTTAAAACTAGACCATTAACCGCGATAACTTCAACAGCATGACCAACCGGTAAATTAATATTACATTGTGCTGGCCAAGTGCCGTCTTTGATTTTGACTCGGCCTGAGCCATTGATAATGGCGTCGGTAACAAGGGTTTTAATACCAATTAAATCTTGTTGGGGTTGATTAATTTCGTTGCTATTCGGTTTGCTTTGCCCAGACTTTTTAAGCCATAGCCACCATAAATATGCTGAAACCAAGGTAAATATAGCAAATAAAATCCATAAAACAGGCCAAGACAGAGGCAAAATCCAAGCAATAAGACCCACAACAATTGCAGCGATGCCGCTCCAAAGTGAGTAGCCACCAGTACCAAGCAATTCTGCAATTAATAATGTTCCCCCTAAAATAAAAAATACCCAATGAGGGGAATTATAAATAACGGTTAAAATATCAGTCATCGTTTAATTTACCTAATTACATAATTGAAATTGCAAAAGTATTTATTTAATTCCAAAATAACTTGTACTTAAAGTACCTTGGAAAATATATACAACCAGTTCGGAAACTACCTTGTGACATCATTTAGAGTTTTTAATGAGCTCCGCAATGCCACCAATACTGCCCATTAAACTTGATGCATCTAAAGGCATCATAATGACTTTACTGTTATCTGCCGATCCGATTTGTTGTAGCGCTTCAGTATATTTTTGTGCAACAAAGTAATTAACTGCATTGATATTACCTGCTGCAATTGCATCAGACACCATTTGTGTGGCTTTTGCTTCGGCTTCGGCCGCACGTTCACGGGCTTCGGCTTGTAAAAATGCAGCTTGTCGCTCACCTTCGGCCTTTAATATTTCGGACTGTTTTTCACCCTCTGAACGTAGTATTGCTGCCTGACGAACACCTTCAGCTTCCAGAATTTCCGCACGTTTATTACGTTCTGCTTTCATTTGTGCATTCATCGCGGCAATAAGTTCTGCCGGCGGGCGAACATCTCGAATTTCAATACGGGTGATTTTAATGCCCCAAGGGTTTGTTGCATCATCAACAATGCTAAGTAATTTTGAGTTGATATGATCACGTTGTGATAGCATTTCATCAAGTTCCATGCTGCCGAGTACCGTACGAATATTGGTCATCATTAAATTAATTACAGCACGTTCAAGTTGATTGACTTGATAAGCGGCTCTAGCTGCGTCTTGCACTTGAATAAAGCAAACGGCATCAATTTGTACGTTGGCATTATCTTTTGATATAACTTCTTGTGATGGAATATCAAGCACTTGTTCCATCATATTAATTTTACGACCAATCCCATCCATAAAAGGAATAATGATATTCAATCCCGGTTCAAGTGTGTGGGTGTATTTACCAAAACGCTCAATGGTGTATTGATAACCTTGCGGAACAATGGTAATACATTTTAAAACGGTGATTAGTGCGAGTAACACGATGATACCGATAAAAATATAAAATATAGGCATAGATTAATTTCTCTTAGTAATATGAATTTCGACGGTATAAGCATTCTAATGGCTATGAGATTTTTTGACCAGTTATTAATAAATAATCTTTATGTTATTTATTATTGATTTTATGAAGCTAATTTATTTTTAGTCATATTTTTGCTCTATTTCTTGTTAAATTTTTGGTGATTTTTTAACTTAACGCTAAACTGTGTCTATTAATTTAAACGACGCGCTAATATTAACCAACAAGAATCATTCCAGCCGAGCACATACTGGCTGTCGTTTAATTGTTTACTACGATTAAATATGATAAGAAAAACAGAATAGGAATAATAATGGCAGAGCAAACAGTTGAACAAAATATTAAACAACAAACGATCGAGCAGAAAATTGCAGATTTAAAAAAAATCACCAAAAACGATGGTGATCAAGCATATTCAGAGGCTCAATTTGAGTTAGCCAAAATTTATTTTTTGGCTAAAAAAAATAGTGAAGCCGCAATTAAACATTTATTAAAGGTTGAAAAGCTAGGTAATTCGACATTATATGCTACAGCTCAGTTTAATTTAGCTCAGATATATCAACATGAAAATAACATTGAACAAGTAAAATACCATTATTTACAGATTGAAAAGAGTGTTGATCCTAATTTATATGCCGAAGCTCAGTTCAATTTAGCCCTGATATATCAAGATGAAGAAAATAACATAGCGCAGGCAGAATACCATTATTTACAGGTACAAAGGGAGGATAATGCCGATGCTTATGCGAGGGCACAATGTAATTTAGCACTTATTTACCAATTAAAAAAACAGGATATCGAGCAGGCAGAATACCATTATTTACAGGTACATAGGGAGGATAATGCCGATGCTTATGCTAGGGCTCAATATTGTTTAGCGTTTATTTACCAATTTAAAAAACAGGATATCAAGCAGGCAGAACGCCATTATTTACAGGTACATAGGGAGGATAATGCCGATGCTTATGTTAGCGCACAATATCATTTAGGTCTTATCTATCAAACTGAAAAACAGCTTTATAACGAAGCCAGTCAGTGTTTCTTACAATGTTGTGATAGCATTAATCCTGTTGTTTCCAATATAGCGAATTTTTATTTAGGGGATAATATCTATTTTAAAAAAACAGAAGGGAGTTTAAAAAAAGCAGAAGAATATTATCTGAAAGTGTCTTATTCCAATGATTTATTTAAACATTATATTATTGCTCAAATCATGTTATCAGTCATTGATAATAATAATGAAGCTTCTTCACTATTTGCCGATGCCAATAAACGCGAGCAATCAGTTACTCAGTACATTTGTGATATCAGAACATTAGCAGAAAATATTCAGAAGCAGTTACTGGTTACATTTAAATTAAATGAAAACTTAAAAAGTGAAGAGAAACAATATGAACGGCAGGTTGCGCATTATACTAGACCGGGCGTGTTATTTAGTCTTTTAAAAAATGAGCCTAGCGATTTCCGTTTAAATGTGGTTGATTTTATGAACGATCCCACTGAAAATCAGATCCTGACTAATTGGCTCGATATTAAAACCGATAGGGATAGTGAAATTAAAAGCTTTTTAGCCAGTTTTTCATTTAATCACAATTCGTTAAATCAATTTCGTTTATATGGCAATGAAAACAATATTGTCGGCTCGAGTGTCAGTGTCGTATTTAATCAAAATTTTTTTGGCGACGATGTTCAGCAAAGCATCAATCCTGATGGTATTAATCATTTAAATAAATTCACATCAGTTAAAATGGCAAAACAAGATTTTATTGATAATAAAACTGATGCTAATGAGAAGAACGAACCGTTAACACAATCCTCCTTTCATGATCTACCTTTGTTCCGTTGTTTGTATTTTGATCCAAGTAATGAATATATTAGTCTTGCCAAACGTAATAAATTTTCTTTTTATCTGGAGCACCGAGAAAGTTCTGCAGCTGAGATTGAAAAAAAATGGAATGACTACCTAAAACAATTAGATGAAAAGCATAAAATTAAAACAATTAGAAAGATATTAAATCAAATAAAACAAAAAATAAAAAAATTAAAGGCAAACGGACAGGTAAAAAATCTTTCTATTCTCGATCAATTAATTACCTTAGCCGTCATGCCTATCTCGTGCTTAATCAAGCATGCTGCATTTGAAGATGAAGATGAATGTCGAATGATTTATATCACAAATATTGCCGATGAAAAAATTCAAGCGCCGACAGATTATGTTCAAGCCAGCAGTTTATTTATTAATTACAAAACGGTGGAAGATTATATTGAGAAGATTTATTTAGGTCCGCAATGTGAAGCACATCATAAATTATGGATTACTAACCACTTTCGTATTTCGTCAAAACCAAGATCTAAGTTGGTTAAAGTGATTCAATCCGAAATGCCGTTGCGCTAATTTTTACAAAGGATGCTTTATAACAAATAGCATCCTTTGGTTAAACTTGCTATTGATATACTAAAATAAATTTTATTTTTGCACACAAAATATTCACTTGACATTGCATCAATGAACTAGTTTAATAGTACAACATTCATTTTACATTAATAATAATCATGAAATCACAATACTTTTATTTGATTGCTTGCAAATTCGCTAATTTTGGTTGGTGGCGTATCACTTTGGGCGGGTGATTTGATAAAGCATTGTCTTTGTTTATAAAACCCGCTTAGCGCGGGTTTTTAGTTTCTAATAATCAAATGCATAGTTTAAATAAAAATTTAAAAATAGAGAGTCAACAATGAATAAGCCAACATTAACGCAGATAACCAAAACCATTGGTTATTATCAAGATCCGACTCAGGTATTTTATCAATTATGTCATGACAGGCCAGCTACATTGCTGCTTGAATCAGCCGAAATCGATAACAAGCAAGGCATAAAAAGTGTGATGATTGTGGATAGTGCATTACGCATTTCGGCAATCGATCAGCAGGTGATATTTGAAGCTTTAACTTCAAATGGGCAAACGTTGTTACCTTTACTTGCCGATGCATTTTCAGCAAGTACTGTGAAAGTTGAAGCTGAAACGTCAAAGTTGACATTGGTGTTTCCTCAAGTTGATGCCATGCAAGATGAGGATTCTCGATTAAAATCGCTATCCGTTTTTGATGCGCTAAGAACGCTACTTAGTCTTGTGAATTATTCGAAACAAGCAAGCCATGATGCGATTTTTGTTGGCGGGCTATTTAGTTATGATTTGGTGGCTGGTTTTGAAAATTTACCTAAACTCCCTACTGATATGCGCTGCCAAGATTTTTGTTTTTATTTAGCCGAAACGTTATTAGAAATTAATCATCAAAATCACGTTTCAATATTAAAAGCGACCGCTTTCACGGCTGATCCAAACGAAGTGGAACGTTTAACTAAACGTATTGATGAGCTGCAAACTTTGTTAAACCAACCGATAAAGCCAATTCCTACTCAATCCCTTGCCAATATTACGGTTGATTGTAATAAAAGTGATGATGACTTTAATACCACAGTTAAAAAGATGCAAGATGCGATTCAACAAGGCGAAATATTTCAAGCAGTGCCATCTCGTCGTTTTACATTGCCTTGTCCTAAGCCTTTGTCTGCCTATCAACTTCTTAAAACTAATAATCCAAGCCCTTATATGTTTTATATGCAAGATAAGGATTTTGTGTTATTTGGTGCTTCACCTGAAAGCGCGCTTAAATATAGTAAAGCTACCAATCAAGTTGAAATCTATCCTATTGCCGGAACGCGTCCTCGAGGCTTAACCGCCAATGGCGACATTGATTATGATTTAGATAGTCGTTTAGAGTTAGATATGCGTACCGACAAGAAAGAACTAGCAGAACATTTAATGTTAGTCGATTTAGCTCGTAATGATTTAGCACGTATTTGTCAGCCGGGTACACGATATACTAAAGATTTACTCAAAGTTGATCGCTATTCGTTTGTGATGCATTTGGTGTCAAAAGTCATTGGTCAATTACGTGAAGATTTAGATGCACTTCATGCTTATCAAGCGACCATGAATATGGGGACATTAACCGGTGCGCCCAAAATTCGTGCAATGCAATTGATTGCCGAATCAGAAAAAGTTAAACGGGGTAGCTATGGTGGGGCAGTAGGGTATTTTACTGCCAATGGTGACCTTGATACGTGTATTGTGATTCGTAGTGCTTATGTTGAAAACGGCATAGCGACTGTTCAAGCTGGTGGCGGCGTGGTTTTAGATTCTGAACCACAATTTGAATCCGACGAATCACGTAATAAAGCGCGCGCTGTGGTTAGAGCAATTATGGCAGCACATAATGTAGAAGGTATATTCTAATGGCTAATATTTTATTTATTGATAATATTGATTCTTTTACTTATAACCTCGTCGATCAACTACGTAATAGCCAACATAATGTGACGATTTATCGTAATACGATCCCGGCTGATGTGATAGTTGAAAAACTCTCACAAATGCAAAATCCGATTTTGATGTTATCGCCAGGACCCGGCGCACCAAGTGAAGCAGGTTGTATGCCAGAATTACTTAAACGCCTAAAAGGTAAATTACCGATTATAGGTATCTGCCTTGGTCATCAGGCGATTGTTGAGTCTTATGGTGGAAGCATTGTACCAGCGGGTGATATTTTACATGGCAAAGCTTCACTTATTGAACACGATGAACAAGCCATGTTTAAAGGCTTACCTAATCCATTACCGGTCGCGCGGTATCATTCATTAAAAGGCGAAAATATTCCTAAAACCCTAACCATTAATGCCTTGTGTAACAATATTGTGATGGCGGTGCGTAATGATGAGGATCGGGTGTGTGGTTTTCAGTTTCATCCCGAATCAATTTTAACTATTCAAGGCGTAAAACTGCTTGAGCAAACCATTGAGTGGGCGCTTAATCCATCACAAAAAACAGCGCAACCAAAACAAGAAGCCATTATTGATAAGCAAGAGTATAATATTCAACCTATTCTCAATAAGTTATATTTAGGACAGGTATTAAGCCAACAAGAAAGTAAAATACTGTTCAACTTAATTATTCAAGGTAAAATCGAACCGACGGTATTGGCAACAGCAATAATTAGTATGAAAGTTCGCGGTGAAAAGCCAGATGAAATCGCAGGAGCTGCGCAAGCGTTGCTTGAAAATGCCGATAGTTTTGCTATTCCAGATTATGCGTTTACCGACATTGTCGGAACAGGTGGTGATGGCACCAACAGTATTAATATTTCAACCGCCAGTGCCTTTGTGGCTGCTGCGTTAGGTTACAAGGTGGCTAAACATGGTAACCGTGGGGTGTCGAGTAAATCAGGTTCATCAGACGTGTTGTCTGCTTTAGGCATTAAATTAAATATGCCGGCCGAAGATTCGCGTAAGGCGTTAGATGAGCTTGGTGTATGTTTTTTATTTGCTCA
The DNA here is from genome assembly GCF_026536185.1 of Gilliamella sp. B2838. Classification (NCBI taxonomy): domain Bacteria; kingdom Pseudomonadati; phylum Pseudomonadota; class Gammaproteobacteria; order Orbales; family Orbaceae; genus Gilliamella; species Gilliamella sp. B2838. The sequence goes on along the minus strand of NZ_JAFNOO010000002.1, from coordinate 12,077 downwards.
GCAATATCATTCAGGTTTTCGTCATGCCGCGCCGGTTCGTCAGCAATTGAAGACTCGAACGATTTTTAATGTACTAGGGCCGCTCATTAATCCGTCTCGTCCTAAACGAATTTTATTAGGGGTATATCACCCAGATTTAATCAAACCGATTGCTGAAACGTTAACTATGTTAGGTTATACCCATGCCTATGTGGTACATGGTTCAGGAATGGATGAAGTTGCGATTCATGGTGAAACGCAAGTGGCTGAAGTGCATAATGGCAAAATTCGTTACTTTACGTTAACACCGCAAGATTTTGGCTTACAGCAATATACATTAAAAGATATTGAAGGTGGCACGCCAGAGATGAATCGTGATATGTTAATTGCGATTTTACAAGGACATGGCAAACAGGCTCATGAAGCAGCGATCGCCGCTAACGTTGCGATGTTAATGAGTTTGTTTGGTCAGTCCGATTTAAAACAAAATGCTAAACAAGCGATTGAAATGATGCGTAGTGGTAAAGCTTATCAACTATTACAGCAATTAGCGGCAAGATAACAGTGGAGAAAAATATGGCAATTGCAGCATTAACGGAAAATGTTGAAATGGCAACCGTATTGAAAAAAATCATCGAAGATAAACAAAGTTGGTTAGTCTCACAGCAAGCATCAAAACCGCTTGAAACATTTAAAATGGATGTGAAGCCTAGTGATCGTGATTTTTATCAATCATTAAATCAAACTAAAACAGCATTTATTTTAGAATGCAAAAAAGCCTCACCGTCAAAAGGGTTAATTCGGGATGATTTTGATCCTGCAACTATTGCCAAAGTGTATAAAGATTATGCTTCGGCTATTTCGGTGTTGACCGACGAAAAATACTTTCAAGGACGTTTTGAGTTTTTGCCTATCGTACGTAATGAGGTAACTCAGCCTGTTCTTTGCAAAGACTTTATTATTGATGAATATCAAATTTACTTAGCGCGTTATTATCAGGCCGATGCCATTTTATTAATGCTATCAGTCGTCAATGACGATGAGTATCGTCACTTAAGCCGTATCGCTCATCAACTCAATATGGGCATATTAACCGAAGCAAGCACGCAAGCCGAAGTGGAACGAGCAATTGCACTTGGTGCTAAAGTGATAGGCATTAATAATCGTAATTTGCGTGATTTGAGTGTCGATTTAAATCGCGTTAAAAATCTATCGAAAACGATTCCTGATGATCGCATTATTATCAGCGAATCGGGGATTTACACACATAATCAGGTTAAAGAATTAAGTCAGTTTGCTAGTGGTTTTTTAATTGGTAGCGCGCTGATGTCAGAACCTAATTTAACCTTAGCGATTCGTAAAGTCATGCTGGGTGAAAATAAAGTTTGTGGTTTAACTCGCGCTGAAGATGCGATAGCAGCTTACCAAGCCGGTGCGGTATATGGTGGATTGATATTTGCACCAAAATCACCTCGTTATATCTCGCCAATAAATGCCCGAATAGTCATTTCAGCTGCGCCGCTAAATTGGGTAGGTGTGTTTAAAAATGAAACGATAGATCAAGTTTGTCAAATAGCCGAACAACTCTCACTTTATGCTGTTCAATTGCATGGTGATGAAGATAACCAATATATCCAATTATTACGTGAAAAATTACCTAAAAATTGTCAGATTTGGAAAGCATTAAGTATCAGCAATACCATCCCCGAACACAATAATCCGTTAGTCAGTCGTTATATATTTGATCATGGCGCCGGGGGAACGGGTAAAAGCTTTGATTGGTCACTACTAGCTGGGCAAGATTTAACTAATGTGATTTTAGCCGGCGGCATTAATCCGCAAAATATAAAAAATGCTTTAGCTACAAATGTGATTGGGGTGGATTTAAATTCTGGTGTCGAAATTTCGCCGGGTATTAAAGATAAACACAAAATTCAAGCTGTATTTGAACAAATTTAATTAATGTTAAAAGGAATAGTTATGTCAAAATTAAATCCTTATTTTGGTGAGTTTGGTGGGCAGTATGTCCCTCAAATATTGATGCCTGTGCTTGAGCAACTTGAGGATGCTTTTTTATCAGCGATTCATGATCCAAGTTTTCAAAAAGAGTTTAATGATTTATTAGTCAATTATGCCGGTCGACCTACTGCGCTTACTTTATGTAAAAACTTAACAGCAGGCACTAAAACTAAACTCTATTTAAAACGTGAAGATCTTGTACATGGCGGTGCGCACAAGACCAATCAAGTATTAGGGCAAGCGTTACTTGCCAAACGTATGGGCAAAACCGAAATTATTGCCGAAACCGGTGCAGGGCAGCATGGCGTTGCATCAGCACTGGCCTGTGCGTTACTTGGCTTAAAATGCCGTATTTATATGGGCGCAAAAGATGTTAAACGGCAAGCGCCTAATGTGTTTAGAATGCGTTTAATGGGGGCGACTGTGATTCCAGTTGAAACAGGTTCAGCTACCTTGAAAGATGCCTGTAACGAAGCGTTGCGTGACTGGTCAGGAAGTTATGAAAAAGCTCACTATATGCTAGGTACCGCAGCAGGTCCGCATCCTTTCCCGACTATTGTACGTGAATTTCAGCAGATGATTAGCCGCGAAGCCAAACAACAAATTATGGAAAAAGAAGGACGTTTGCCTGATGCCGTGATTGCTTGTGTTGGCGGTGGATCTAATGCAATTGGTATGTTTGCAAATTTTATTGAAGAAAAATCAGTACGCTTAATTGGTGTTGAACCGGGTGGACACGGCATTGAAAGCGGTGAACATGGTGCATCATTAAAACATGGTAAATTGGGTATCTACTTTGGTATGAAATCGCCAATGATGCAAACTGATGAAGGACAAATTGAAGAGTCGTATTCGATATCAGCGGGCCTTGATTTTCCATCGGTTGGACCTCAACATGCTTATTTAGATAGTATCGGCCGTGCGCAATATGTTTCGATTACCGATGATGAAGCGTTAGATGCCTTTAAAGCGTTGTCGCGTCATGAGGGTATTATTCCTGCGTTAGAATCATCGCATGCTTTAGCTTATGCACTAAAGATGATCAAAGAAAATCCTAATAAAGAGCAGCTGTTGATTGTCAATCTATCGGGCCGCGGAGATAAAGATATCTTTACTGTTTATGATATTTTAAAAGCAAAAGGAGAAATTGAATGAACCGTTATCAAAAATTATTTGATAAATTAAATCAAGAAAAGCGGGGCGCATTTGTTCCTTTTGTTCCTGTTGGGGATCCTAATCCAGAACTCTCTTTACAAATAATACAAACTTTAATTGATGCTGGTGCGGATGCATTAGAGCTGGGTATTCCGTTTTCTGACCCTATGGCCGATGGACCAACCATTCAAAATGCGAATATTCGCGCTTTTAAAGGTGGTATTAGTGTTGAAAAATGTTTTGAAATATTAACTCAAATCAGAAGCTATCATACTGATATTCCTATTGGCTTACTCATCTATGCTAATTTAGTTTTTAAAAATGGTATTGATAACTTCTATGCGAAATGTGCAAAAGCAGGCGTAGATTCAGTATTAATTGCTGATTTACCGGTTGAGTATGCACAAGAATTTACCAAACATGCAGAAAAATATAAGATTGCGCCAATCTTTATTTGCCCACCAAATGCTGATGACGAAGTTATTAAAAAAATAGCTGAATTGGGTAAAGGTTACACCTATCTTGTGTCACGTGCTGGTGTAACCGGTACTGAAAATCGCGCCAATAAACCTTTAACGCATTTAATCCAAAAATTGACTCAGTACGGCGCGCCGCCAGCGATTCAAGGATTTGGTATCTCAGAACCCTCACAAGTGAGTGAAGCAATTAAATCAGGAGCAGCTGGTGCGATCGCCGGATCTGCGACAGTCAAAATTATCGAGAAAAATTTAGATGAACCTGAAAAAATGCTCAATGAAATGACCGAGTTTGTTAAAAAGATGAAATTAGCGACGTCTAAATAATTTTTTTCCGCTGAGAATTCAGCGGAATATTTTATTTTTTTATAGATTTGGTTATGCCATTTTGCTTACTTATTTTACATTTGTTTTGTAAAAAAGACTGAAATTTATTCTGTTAGATTAATCAATTACTTCAGCTATATTTGCTAAAATTAACATTATTACACGTTGCACTTTATTTAAAATAAGGTATAATCTTCAACCATCTATCGCGGGGTGGAGCAGCTTGGTAGCTCGTCGGGCTCATAACCCGAAGGTCGTTGGTTCAAATCCAGCCCCCGCAACCACTTAGATTTTCATTCATAAATCAATTTACCCTTTTTATTGCGTGAAAGTTCGAATCAAGTGGCTTCATTATAGTTAGTTTTAAATGTAGCCTCGCATGTCGAGGTTTTTTTTCGTGTTTTGATTTAAGCGTAAGTTTAAAAGGAATGTTGGGCTATATGCCCTTTTTTTATTTTTTGCAGTGGAGGTTTGTTTGGCTAATATAGAACAGCAATTGACGGATATCATACAAGAACCTGTGAATGCCCTTGGTTTTGAGTTAGTTGGCGTTGAATACATTCGTGGCCGTTACCCAGTGTTACGAGTTTATATAGATAGTGAAAACGGTATAACTGTTGATGATTGTGCTGATGTTAGCCGACAAATTAGCGCTGTGCTTGATGTGGAAGATCCTATCAAAGATGCTTATAACCTTGAAGTTTCATCACCAGGTATGGACAGGCCACTGTTTACGTTAGAACACTATCAACGTTTTGTTGGTGAAGAAGTCACAATTAGTCTGCGTATTCCTGTTGCTAATCGTCGCAAATGGAAAGGACAGATAAAATCCATTGATAATGAGATGATTACACTAACGGTGGATAATAACGATGAAGTGTTTGCTTTTAGCAATATTCAAAAAGCAAATATAGTACCTAATTTTAACCTTAAATAGAGTACGGGTGTAAAGGATGAATAAAGAAATTTTAGCTGTTGTTGAAGCAGTATCAAATGAAAAAGCACTAACGCGTGACAAAATTTTTGAAGCGTTAGAAACCGCATTAGCAACAGCCACTAAAAAGAAACATAATGTTGATATTGATGTTGTGGTAAAAATTGATCATAAAACTGGCGATTATGATACATTTCGCCGTTGGTTGGTGGTCAATGAAGTTACACAACCAACTAAAGAAATAACCCTAGAAGCAGCGCAATATGAAGATCCAACATTAAAAATTGGTGACTATGTTCAAGAACAAATTGAATCTGTTGCTTTTGACCGAATTACAACACAAACGGCGAAACAAGTTATTGTACAAAAAGTACGCGAAGCTGAGCGTGCAATGGTGATTGATATGTTTAGAAACCGAATTGGTGAAATCGTAACGGGTATCGTCAAAAAAACCAATCGCGATAGCGTGATTTTAGATTTAGGTAATAATGCCGATGCAATGATGTCACGTCATGATATGCTGCCACGCGAAAACTTCCGTATTGGCGATCGTGTACGCGGTATTTTATATTTGGTTGAACAAGACAATAAACCTGCGCAGTTATGCATTAGCCGGTCTAACCCAGAGATGATGGAAGAGCTATTCCGTATTGAAGTCCCTGAAATTGGTGAAGAGATGATCGACATTAAAGGTGTTGCTCGTGATCCGGGTTCTCGCGCTAAAATTGCTGTTAGCAGTAACGACCGTCGTATCGATCCAGTTGGTGCATGTGTTGGTATGCGAGGCGCTCGAGTCCAAGCAGTTTCGAATGAATTTGGTGGTGAACGTATTGATATCGTATTGTGGGATGATAACCCTGCACAGTACGTGATTAATGCTATGGCACCTGCTGATGTTGTGTCAATTGTTGTTGATGAAGATAAACATACAATGGATGTGGCTGTTAATGCTGATACTTTACCACAGGCTATTGGTCGAAATGGGCAAAATATCCGTTTAGCATCACAACTTACGGGTTGGACGTTAAATGTAATGAGTACCGAAGATTTACAAGAAAAACATCATGCCGAATCATTTGCTGCAATCAGTAACTTAATGAAGCATTTAGACATTGAAGAAGATCTGGCACAACTATTAGTTGAAGAAGGTTTTACTTCGCTAGAAGAACTTGCTTATGTACCGGTTGATGAATTACTTGAAATTGAAGAACTTGATGAAGAACTGGTTGAAGCATTAAGAAATCGCGCAAAAGATGCTTTAACAACCTTAGCGCTTGCTCATAGTGGCGATAAAAGACCGGCGCAAGATTTATTAGATTTACCGGGTATGACACAAGAATTAGCCTACCAATTAGCCCAACATGACGTTATTACCTTGGAAGATTTAGCAGAACAAGGTACCGATGATCTCGTGGATATTGAAGGTTTAACAAGTAAACAAGCTGGCGATTTTATTATGGCTGCACGTAATATTTGTTGGTTTGCAAATGAATAATTGAGGGAAAGTAATACATGACCAAAGTATCAATCGAAACACTGGCTCAAGAGATAAATACTCCAGTGCAAACACTTTTGCAACAGTTTGCCGATGCTGGGATGAAAAAAACCGCGTCTGACACTGTTACACAAAAGGAAAAAGAAGCTTTGCTTGCGCATTTAAATCCTCAGCAAGGTCCAACAAAATTAACACTACAACGTAAAACTCATTCAACGTTGAATGTGTCAAGTGCGGGTGGCAAAAGCAAAGAAATTAAAGTCGAAGTCCGTAAAAAACGTACTTTTGTAAAACGCGATCCGGCTGAAATTGCTGCCGAGCAAGAAAAAGCACGTCTAGAAGCTGAAAAAGCTAAACAAGAAGCAGAATTAGCAGAATTACAAGCGCGTAAAGAAGCTGAAGAGAAAGCGAAGTTAGCTGCAGAGCAAGAAGCTAAAAAACGCGAAGAAGAGGCTAAAAAACGTGCTCAAGAAGAGAAAGCTAAACAGCAAGCCGCTAAACCTGTGCAAGAGCCGACAACGGATCCTAAAGTAAAAAAAGCACAAGAAGAAAAAGCGCGTTTAGAAGCAGAGGCCAACGAAATAAAACGTAAAGCTGAAGAAGAAAATCGTCGAAAATTAGAAGAAGATGCTAAACGTATGGCCGAAGAAGCTCGCAAACTAGCCGAGCAATATAGTGATACTGATGATAACGACAATAGTGAAGATGATGATTATCATGTCACCACATCTAAATATGCACGCGCTGCTGAAGATGATACCGACCGAGAAGTCGAAGGTGGTCGAGGCCGAGGTCGTGGCGGTAAACAAACTAAACAGAAAAAAGCTAGTAAATTATCTGAAGGTAAAGCTGAACGAGAAGAAGCCCGTGCAGTTACGCGTAGTGGTCACAAAAAGAAAGGTAAAAGTGCATTGCAACAAAGCTTTACTAAACCTGTTCAAGCCGTTAACCGTGATGTAGTCATTGGTGAAACGATAACTGTTGCTGAACTTGCTAATAAAATGGCTGTTAAAGGTTCTGAAGTTATCAAAACTATGATGAAGATGGGGGCGATGGCAACCATTAATCAGGTTATCGATCAGGAAACGGCACAACTTGTTGCCGAAGAAATGGGACACAAAGTGGTACTTCGTCGTGAAAACGAACTAGAAGAATCGCTCATGAGCGACCGTGATACCGGCGCTGAAAAAGTTGCTCGAGCGCCTGTCGTCACTATCATGGGACATGTTGATCATGGTAAAACTTCATTACTTGACTACATCCGTAAAGCGAAAGTGGCATCGGGTGAAGCCGGTGGTATTACTCAGCACATCGGTGCCTACCATGTAAAAACACCAAATGGCGAAATTACCTTTTTAGATACACCAGGCCATGCTGCATTTACGTCAATGCGTGCGCGTGGTGCTAAAGCAACCGATATCGTGGTATTAGTTGTAGCGGCTGATGATGGTGTGATGCCACAAACTATTGAAGCTATTCAACATGCGAAAGCGGCAAATGTACCAATCGTTGTTGCAGTGAATAAAATCGACAAACCAGAAGCCGATCCTGAGCGCGTAAAAGGTGAACTGGCCCAATATGGCGTTATGTCAGAAGATTGGGGTGGTGATACTCAGTTTGTTCATGTTTCGGCTAAAGCAGGTACCGGCATCGACCAATTACTTGAAGCAATCTTATTACAAGCCGAAGTCCTTGAGCTTACTGCGTATGAATCTGGTATGGCGAGCGGAGTGGTAATTGAATCATTCTTAGATAAAGGTCGTGGTTCAGTTGCAACAGTGCTAGTTCAATCAGGTACTTTACGAAAAGGCGATATCGTTCTGTGTGGTTTTGAATATGGTCGTATTCGTGCAATGCGCAACGAATTAGGTAAAGAAGTTACCGAAGCGGGCCCTTCAATTCCGGTTGAAATTTTAGGTCTTTCTGGCGTACCGTCAGCAGGTGATGAAGCCACTGTTGTTCGTGATGAAAAGAAAGCGCGTGAAGTTGCGCTCTATCGACAAGGTAAATTCCGTGATGTGAAACTTGCGCGTCAACAAAAAGCGAAACTTGAAAACATGTTTACCAACATGACTGAGGGTGATGTATCTGAACTTAACATCGTGTTAAAAGCTGACGTTCAAGGTTCGGTTGAGGCGATCTGTGATTCATTGCTTAAACTTTCAACTGATGAAGTGAAAGTGAAAATTATTGGTTCAGGTGTTGGTGGAATTACCGAAACTGATGCTTCATTAGCAGCGGCTTCAAATGCGATAATTTTAGGCTTTAATGTTCGTGCTGATGCATCGGCACGTAAGGTTATTGAGTCTGAAAACTTAGATCTTCGTTACTATTCTGTTATTTATGACTTAATTGACGAAGTTAAACAAGCCATGAGCGGTATGCTTGCACCAGAATACAAACAAGAAATTATTGGTCTTGCTGAAGTGCGTGATGTATTTAAATCACCAAAATTTGGTGCGATTGCTGGTTGTATGGTGACAGAAGGTGTGGTCAAACGCCATAATCCAATTCGGGTACTTCGTGATAACGTTGTTATCTATGAAGGTGAACTTGAATCCCTACGACGCTTCAAAGATGATGTTAATGAAGTACGTAATGGTATGGAATGTGGTATTGGTGTACGTAACTACAATGATGTTCGTGTTGGTGACAGTATCGAAGTGTTCGAAACTATCGAAATCAAGCGTACCATTTAATCATTACCAAACATGTTATAAGCAAGGTTTAAGCCTTGCTTATTCATATTTTAAGGAAAATAGATATGGCAAAAACATTTAGCCGCTCATCACGAGTTGGGCATGAATTACAAAAAGAGATTGCGATCATCTTACAACGAGAAATCAAAGATCCACGATTAGGAATGGTCACTGTTTCTGGCGTAGATATTTCGCGCGATCTTTCCTATGCCAAAGTATTTGTAACTTTTCTTAATGATGATGATCCACAAGTTATTGAGCAGGGACTAACTGTGCTTAATGATGCAAAAGGATATATCCGAACCTTAATTGGTAAAGCGATGCGTTTACGCATTATTCCTGAAATCAAATTCTTTTATGATGAGTCACTGGTTAAAGGAATGCAAATGTCTAATTTAGTGTCTGATGTGATTAGACAAGACAATGAACGGCATAAAGATTAACTAAAAAGTTAAAATTATACTTAGCAAATAATTATTAAAAAAACTTAAACCTTGAATATAAAGCACCAATGATGAATACAAAAAAAATTCGCCGTGACATTCACGGCGTTTTATTGTTAGATAAACCGCAAGGTATGACTTCTAATGATGCACTTCAAAAAGTAAAAAGGCTGTTCAATGCAAAAAAAGCAGGGCACACAGGTGCACTTGATCCTTTAGCAACAGGCATGTTACCAATTTGTTTTGGTGAGGCGACCAAATTTTCGCAATACCTGTTAGATTCAGACAAACGCTATCGCGTGGTTGCCCAGTTAGGCGAACGAACTGATACTTCAGATGCAGATGGTCAAATTATTTGTTCTAAAGTTGTTAATATTTCTCAATCACAAATTGATGAAGCATTAACGCATTTTCGTGGCGATATTTTACAAGTACCGACCATGTTTTCAGCATTAAAATATCAAGGTAAACCCCTATATGAGTATGCCCGTCAAGGTATTGTGATTGAACGTGAAGCAAGGCCTATTACTGTCTACCAAAATCAATTTATTCAATTTAATCCAGATGATAACCAATTAACATTAGAAATACATTGCTCGAAGGGCACTTATATTCGAACCATTATTGATGATTTGGGCGAACTACTTGGCTGTGGCGCGCATGTTATTTATTTAAGACGTTTGCAAGTATCAAATTATCCGATTGATAAAATGATCAGCTTGGATGAATTACAACACATTACCGATAAACAAGCTTTACTTATGCCAGTGGATAGTCCTGTGCAAGATTATCCAAAAATTACTTTAACTGATATTCAAGGAAAAGACATATTGTTAGGCCGAAATATTGTACTTGATACATCAGTATCGAGCGAAACATTAGTTCGAATTTATCAAGAACAACAGTTTATCGGTATTGGTATACAAAAATTTAATCAACTATCACCAAAACGCCTGATATCAGTTTGATTATAGAACATCGTTACCTAGATAATTTATGCTATTTATTGCTCGTAATATCGGGTAAAGTTAAAGTGGATGTTAATCATTAATAAAAACGAGGTTCTGCTTCTATAATGTGATAGCTTTTAACGTTTTTTATAGCATTATCAATATGTTGACAAAGTAAATTAGCGGAATCTTGGCCCATTTTATACAATGGTTTATTTATTCGACTTAATTTATCTAATTCGTTATATTGCCTTGCACTTGCATGGCCCACATAGGTTATAGTAAGCGGACGAACTAGCTGAGCTTGACTTTCATGGGCTTGATGTAATGCACCTAAAACAACATGATAATCGGAAAGATGACATTGCAAATTATGATAATTCTTTTCTGGATAGCTCAAACTACTATTATCACCACAAATAACCGCTGAAGGTGGATTATTGCTATTGATTAGTTTTTTTACGGCAGCTCTGCCATGTTCATAACTAATGCAATGCTCAACAAGATAGTGAGGATTAAATTCTATATTTGCTCTGAGTAACGCTTGTTGATACCCTTGCAAAAAAAGTGTGGAACAAATTTTATTATTATCATTCATCAAAATTGCGATTTTTTGATGTGCGTTTTCTAATAAATATTGCGTTATTTGGTAACCGATCATCAAATGATCAAAATAAACACAGCTAAAATTACGCGAAAAATGATTTATTAAAACAATTGGTGGCAATGCTTTTTTAAATTGTTCAAGCTCACTTAAGTAAGGTGCATCATTAATCACTAAAATTCCGGCAAAGGTGTTTTGGTTAATAAATTGAATTAAATGATGAATATCAGTTTTCGATTGGCATGGAAAGCGAAAATAAAATACTGTAAAACCTGCTTGTCTTAACGCCTGCTCCAGTCCATAGTTAATTAATGTATATGGTGTAAATTGATTATCCAAAACTAAAATGCGATTAGATTTATTAAAATGGCTATGAGGCTTTAAATTACAACTTATATCAATCTTTAACTCTTCAATCGCTCGGTAAACTTTAGATTGCGTTGTAACAGAGGTTAAATGAGGTTTTTTAAGCACCCTAGATACCGACGCAATCGATAAATTTGCCTGTTTGGCAATCACAGACAGTGTAGTTTTTTTCATAATAATTAAAGTAGTCTATTAAAATTATAATTACATTAATCAAGTTACTAAGTTCTGTAATTGATTTTGAGCGAATTTAGCGATCTGCCTTCCAAATAATTTTGACTATGTAGTAACTAAAGACTATTTTGCCAATTTAATATATGCTACTTAGATAATCTGTTATGATTAAATATGTACTGTCCTTGTTTTAAAGCGTTTACAATTAATAAAAAAATAAATTATTAAAAAAAAGATTGTTAGGAATAAGAAGGAAATAACTATGCCTAAGGCGCTCAGCAACCTAATTAGCACATTAGGTGAAAAAGCTGGCATTAACAACATGTTATCAGATGTTAGCCATAATCGTTACACATTAACAATTGAAGCACTAGGCTCAGCAATATCGGTATTAGAGGTAAGCAGTGATGAAGCCCTTAACCAGCCCTGGCATTATCGCATTTCTTTTACAAGTTC